>NZ_JBRILT010000009.1:0-110579 GCF_052977065.1 Shewanella sp. 125m-1 | reverse complement strand
AACAGACTTTGCGATATCAAGACCAATTGTAGTAATGTTCATAGTGGACCCGTCCTCTTTCTGATGAGTTTAAGCAAATACATCGTGGCCCATTGCGAGGCCGATTAAAAGTGGATGGGTCCATTCCATTATCCATGGAGCCTTGAAAGGGATCTCTGGCTCCAGGGGTAGTAAAACCAAACTCTTGCTTTAACTGTCGCTTGACCGGAACAATCGTCGCTTTATCAATACCTAAAGGAAATTTGAAGTGTAGACCCGGTTGTATTTCTAAATGGAACTTACCAAAACGCTGCACAACTGCGACAGAGTCACTAGGGACGGTATAAACAGCCTGCCAAAAGAGCGTAACGATAATCAAAAGTAATGCGATTAAGAGCACATTTTTCATACCGCTGCGGGTGAAAAACTGTTGAGTCTCTATCGCATGGTTTTTTACGCTTTTTACAAAGCTGCTATAGGGAGCGGCATTGTCTGAACTGTCTTCAGGTGGGAGAGGGTCATTAGGTGACGACATGATTGTGACCTTGAGGCTATGGCAAGAAAATCTTGTCATAGTAAAGTCAGGTTCACTTTAGGTGATTTATCAAGCTAGCCGGCTGACTTGTAAACTTGTCACTACTTAGGCAACATTTCATCTAGTTGTTTTTGTAATAACAATTGGAATTGTTTCTGGTCCATCAAATTTAGATATTCAGCCGCTTGAGCGAGAGTGATATTCCTATGTGCTGCAGTCTGAACAATTTTCGTCGCTTTATCATATCCCAATATGGGCATTAGCAATGTTATGACAGATAAATTGTTCGACATATTCTTGTCAATTTGATCCAGATTCTGCCGTAGCCCTCGCACGCAATTTTTAGCAAAAGACACCATAGCGTCAGATAACAGCTCTATACTTTGCAATACATTATGGATAATTACCGGGCGGTAAGTATTCAGTTGCAATTGTCCATTGGAACTCGCTAGCGATACCGTAAGGTCGTTGCCAAATACTTGCAAACACACCATGCTTAATGCCTCACATTGAGTAGGGTTAACCTTACCTGGCATGATTGAGCTCCCAGGCTCATTTGCGGGCAATAACCATTCGTTTAAACCACAACGTGGCCCACTGCCGAGTAAGCGGAAATCATTTGCGACTTTCTGTAATACTGCAGCTAATTGCTTAAGGGCGCTGCTGTAGCGCAATAACGCATCCTCACCCGATACTGCAGCATACAAATTAGCTGATTGCATGAATGGCTGACGATAATGTTTAGCCAGTAAACTGATGACCTGTTGGCCAAATGATGGCGGAGCATTCGATCCAGAACCTATCGCCGTTCCCCCTAGCGCCAATTGATATAAACCCTTCAGGCTCTCTTGTATCGCTTGCTTTGCAAAAGTAAGTTGACTCCCATATGCCGATAGACAGGAGCTGGCATTGATAGGTAGCGCATCCATTAAGTGTGTTCGTCCAACTGTATACTCCCCCTTGAATTCATTTTGCTTTGAGGAGAACTCGCACTCAAGTAAGTCTATGGCAGGTAAAAGAACATCTTGAGTTTGCTGCGCCACGATAATATGCATAGCAGTGGGAAACACATCATTAGAAGATTGAGATAAATTGACGTGATCATTAGGGTGAATACTGTTGCTTGGCTGCCCTATAGCTTGACCATTAAGCTCTGCAGCAACTAAATGGTCACTAGCCAGGCGACTTATCACTTCATTGACATTCATATTGGTCTGGGTACCAGAACCTGTCTGCCAAATAGAAAGTGGAAACTGAGCGCCATAGTCACCCTGTATAATTTCATCGCAAGCAAATAAGATTGCACTGTGTTGGCTAGCAGAGAGTAAGGAGTGACTGTAATTTATTTCAGCGCAAGCACGCTTAATGTTAACAAGCACTTTAATGAAGCCTAGATCAAAATGCTGACTTCCAATGTTAAAAAATGCTAGCGAGCGCTGTGTTTGCTCGCCCCACAAAGCACCTTTTTGGACGTTAATTTTTGCAAAGCCAACCTGCTCTGACGTGTTTCTTTTCGATGTTTTCCTCATACTTAACCACTCTCGTTTTGATGCATCAAAAAGTACTCAGCAATATTGCAGCCAACCTCTAACACTAATTTGGATTATGACCAAAACGACTTAACTAAATTATGTCCATCTGTTTGTATGAGGTCGCATTGTCGCCGTTACGTGTTGGTAGCGCGGAGTTCATGATGATGAACCTCTTAACGGAAACTCATTAAGCGCTATAAAGGCCTATGTTTACCTGTACTTCACCTAACACGACTCACTGTGAGCACCTAGTAACGACTAATCACTTACAGGTACAGTCGATAGAGTCTCATCTTGCACTTATCACTTATAGCTGAGGATGGGAGAGTAACCCAAATAAAGCAAGTCTTGGGCTTGTTGTTTACTGCCCGAAATTGCCCCCAATGTTGAACAAGACAATTGTATGTTCAGCCATTAATCGGGGCAGCCACCGTTCACAGATAGATGGTGAGCGGGCTTAAGCGTGTTACAAGGGAGATTGCCACAAGGCCAAGCACCCCGAGTCCACATCATGCGAGTAACACCCTAGATTAATGCTCTAAATTAATATCCTATTTTTATTAATGCTTTAGATTAATGCTCTGGCTTACTTCAGAATAAAAAAGACCGCCCCCCATTAAACTGCAAATATGTATCCCTTTCCCAAAAAGTCACGATAGAGAAGACTAAGCTACATTAGCTATTGATAATTCAATCACTTCCGGCTAAGTTGATTATACTTTGTGCACATTTTTAAATAGCTTTCCGTTATCCGTTATAAAAGGAATTTGTAATGAATAGATCCAAGCTTCCCCTACTGGTCGCATTTTCTCTGGTGCTATCTAACTCGAGTATCGCAGCGACACAATCAAAACCCGCAACCGAATTTACCAAAACAGAAAATGCTGCCGTCCTTAAGGCACTGCCCTTCAGTGACAAACAAGATTTTATCAATGCGCAGCGTGGGTTTATCGCCAAACCCGACACGGTCACCATTAAAGATGCACAGGGCAACATCGTCTGGGATCTAGAACAATATAAAAACTATATCAGTATCGATAAAGAATCCCCTGATACTGTGAACCCTAGTTTATGGCGTAATTCTCAACTTGTAATGCAACATGGTTTATTTGAAGTCACTGACAATATTTACCAAATTCGCGGGTTCGATCTAACCAATATCACTTTTATTAAAGGCAAAACAGGTTGGATAGTCTTCGACCCTCTCATCTCACCCGAGACAGCCAAAGCCGCGCTTGATTTTATCAATGAACAACTAGGTGAGCGCCCCGTTGTTGCTATCGTCTATAGCCATAGTCATATCGATCACTATGGCGGCGCAACCGGGATTGCAACGGCAGAAGATGTTGCCTCAGGCAAGGTACAAATTATTGCGCCCGAGCACTTTACCGAACATGCAGTTTCAGAGAATGTGATTGCAGGTAACGCTATGGGGCGGCGCGCAGTATATATGTACGGTGCCTTACTGCCTCGTAATGCTAAAGGAGGTGTCAATGGTGGCCTAGGAATGACGGTGTCAACAGGGCTTGCGGGCCTATTACTGCCAAGTCATGAGATCACAAAAACCGGTGAAAAGCTCAACATTGATGGCGTTAACATGGAGTTTCAGCTCACTCCAGGTAGTGAAGCACCAGCCGAGATGAATACCTGGTTCCCAGACATGAAAGCACTATGGATGGCTGAGAATTCCACTAACACCATGCACAATATCCTAACCCTACGTGGCGCTCAGGTGCGAGATGCATTGATCTGGTCAAGCTTTCTGGACGAAACCATTGATACTTGGGTGAACCAGGCTAAAGTGAAGTTTCAAAGTCACCACTGGCCAGTATGGGATAGTGAAAATATCATTCCATACTTTAAAAAGCAGCGTGATATCTACAAATTTACCCATGACCAATCTGTTCGCCTAATGAACCAAGGCTATACAGGTGAAGAGATCTCCGAAATGATAACGCTCCCTGCGGAGCTTGAGCAAAATTGGCCAACGCGCGGATATTACGGCACCTTACGCCATAACAGTCGCGCGGTATATCAAAGGTATATGGGCTGGTATAACGGTAACCCTTCGAACCTCAATAACCTACCGCCAGAAATGGTTGCAAAAAAGTATATAGAGTTTATGGGTGGTGAGGCCGCGGTGCTCAAGAAAGCACAGGTTTCATTTGATCAAGGAGAGTATCGCTGGGTCGCAGAAGTGATGAAGCATGCAGTATTTGCTAATCCTGACAATCAAGCAGCTAAAGAGCTGTTAGCCGATGCTTTTGAGCAGCTTGGCTACCAAGCTGAATCAGGCCCTTGGCGCTCAGTGTATTTACAAGGTGCTTATGAGCTGAGAAACGGCGTACCATCAGCTGGAGGTACGCAAACTGCAACGCCTGATACCATTAGAGCGATGACACCAGAAATGCTGTTTGACTTCTTAGCGGTAAGGCTTGATTCAAGCAAAGCTGAAGGCAAGTTACTCAATATCAATATTGATTTTACCGACCTTAACAGCAAGTACACGCTGACATTAGAAAATGCAGTGCTGCATCATAGTAAAAATCAAGTCGATAACCCCGATGTGGCTCTAGAGATGTCAATGAAAACGATGAACAGTATTCAACTGAAAGAACTCAGCTTTGATGAGGCGATTAAAAACGGCGATGTGAAGATCACTGGGGACAAACAGCAGTTTAAAGCGTTTCTCGCTATGCTAGATGATTTCAATTTCTGGTTTAACGTGGTTACGCCATAAGGTGCTAGGTCATCTTAGGCACCTTAGTTGAACAGCTAAGGATGAAGGTTTTTCGTCCTTAGCGCTTCTATGAGCACTGCTATCTTGTTATTGGATCTAGCAGTGCTTTTTGCCGTAACACACGCTTTATGAGTGTAAGCTAAATGAAAAAGCGATATGTATGCGTTAGATGTGTGAACCAGCATATCTGGGCTGATGGCTTTTTCATTTGGCTATTTAATCTAGCTGTTTAATCTAGCTGTTTAATTTAGCTTTCCATTTAGCTTGCCCACTTCACGAGTGCCATCTTGTAATCAGATAAGCTAGGTTTGTCCACACCCTGTGATATACTTGACCTCAAGAGACTTTTTCCATTCTTTTTTCGGTAATATTCGGTAAAAAATTTCACTAATGACACACTAGATATCACCCAAACTAGGCTTAAGTTTGTGTTGCTATTTGTGTCACTTACATAGTGAAATCAACGTAAATAATCCGCTGTTAACCGGGAAAAAGAAAAGCAATTACCCTCATAAGGAATGTACGTAAGCGCTTATTATGAATGATTTTTATAAGGTATATTAATTAGATGGCATTATTAATCGACGACAGCTGTATCAACTGTGACATGTGTGAGCCAGAATGTCCGAATCAGGCGATTACTATGGGTGAAGAGATCTATGAGATTGACCCTGTACTTTGCACCGAATGCGTCGGTCATTATGACAAGCCAACCTGTATCTCGGTTTGCCCTATCGACTGTATTGCTGTTGACCCAGACCACAAAGAATCAGATGATGAGCTATTAATTAAATACCACATCATCACAGGTAAGCCTGTCGAATAAGCCTAGTGTTACTGATTAACAATGGAGCCTAATGGCTCCATTTTTGTTTTTGGGCGAGTCAATTAAGTATCACGTAAAAACGTCCGCCGACTAATGACTTCATTGAGATGACAGCGTAAAATCTCGCCTCACTCATTACCGTGCTAGCTCAATTTAACTTAAGTTAACTTAAGTTAAATTAGGTTGATTCAAGTTAACCTAATTGAGTTTAGCGCTCGTTTATCCTTGCCAAAAGTTGTTAAATGCCCATGTACTCAGCTCAGCAATGCTTTACCGCTTTCAAATCACCTATCGATAGCTATGAGCTGCCAAAACGTTTTACCTTTCCCTTTTACTACCAGCCACACCCACTGTGTTTGTTGGCCGCGAAAGAGTTGCAAACCTATTTAAGTTCGCAAACAGACTGGCAGCATAACTTTGGTTTAGATAATAGTTTTGAGAATGGCTCAGACAATAGTTTAGACAATCATTCAAATAATGGTTTAGGCGATGATAAAACCGAAGCTATTGGCAAGATGTTTGGAGTATTACTCGTTCGTAATAAAAGCGGGGAGCTTGGTTATTTAGCCGCGTTTTCTGGAAAATTAGCCGAGCAAAACTTACTCAATGGCTTTGTACCACCGGTTTTTGATATGTTGGCCGAAGAAAGCTTTTTTCATGCCGGAATGCAAGCACTTAACCTGTTAACTGAGCAGCTCAAAGTCGCTGAAAGTAACCCTAATATTTCAATATTAACCACTGAATTAGCCACATTACGCCTTCAGGCTGAGGGCGAGTTAGAGGCTATACGAGCGCAAATTATTGAAAATCGCAAAGTGCGCAAATTACGCCGTACTTGCGCTGAAAAAGAGCAGAATCAAGCTGTACTTAACGAGCTTAATATTGAGTTAGGTAAAGAGAGTGTCGCCGAGAAATTTAAGCTTAAAGCGGTAAAACAGGACTGGGATAGTCGATGCCATGAAGTTTCAAGCCAACTCAATAGTCTGCTTGATGAAATAACTCAAATAAAAGCGACGCGCGCCCAGCAGTCTAACCGTTTACAACAACAGATCTTTGCCCAGTATCAATTTTTAAATCAAGCTGGCGAGCTTAAAGATCTCAACCAGATCTTTAAAGATAGCCCTACGCAGCAACCGCCAGCGGGTGCTGGTGAGTGCGCTGCGCCTAAACTGCTGCAATTTGCCTTTAGTCAAGGCTATACACCATTGGCAATGGCGGAATTTTGGTGGGGAGCATCACCAAAGTCTGAGATCAAGCAGCATAAAAACTTTTATGGTTCTTGTCAGGGAAAGTGCCAACCCATTTTAAGCCACATGCTTGCAGGCATTGAGATGGATGCCAATCCTTTACTCACCAATCCTGCCGAAGGCAAATCTATCGAGATTTTATACCAAGATGAAGCGATGGCAGTGGTTAATAAACCTGCCGAGTTTCTATCAGTACCGGGTAAGAATGTGACTGACTCTGTTTATGCTCGCATGAAATCGATGTTTCCTCAGGCGACAGGTCCGCTGATTGTGCACCGCTTAGATATGTCCACTTCGGGCCTTATGGTCATCGCGCTAACCCGTGACGCCAATAAGTCTCTGGCGCAGCAGTTTATTGCACGAACAGTTGAGAAACGTTACGTGGCACAGGTAGCAGGCCAAGTACAAGGTGATCAAGGGGAGATTAGCCTGCCTCTTAGGGTAGATCTCGATGACAGACCGCGCCAATTGGTGTGCTATGAGCATGGTAAGCATGCCCACACCCTATGGCAGGTAAAATCTCGCAGCGCGAAACACACCATGCTATATCTGTACCCTCACACGGGACGGACACACCAGCTGCGGGTGCATTGTGCCCACCATGATGGCTTACATCTGCCCATCATTGGCGATGACCTTTATGGCTGCAAAGCGAATCGATTACACCTCCATGCCCAAAGGTTGGTACTTAATCATCCTGTGACTAAGGAGCGCTTAACCTTTGAGGTCGACGCCGACTTTAGCTTAGAGGCTTAATCTTTTGCTTGAGATGATGTGGGTTAATCTAAATGTTTAACCCACATGCTTATCTATGACGTTATCTATGCCGCTCTCTAATCTGCTGGACGAAATAGTTTCTAAATCCTTAAGCCAAAACTCGAACGCTTAACTCACATCTAACCCAGAGCTTGGTTTATCGGCTCTAATAAATCGCCTCAAACAAATAAACTCAAACAAATAAACTCAAACAAATAAACTCAAACAAATAAACTCAAACAGTTTTAAATGAATAAGTTCAAACAAAGAGCCCTAACAAATAGCGCTAACGAATGAGCGCTAAAAAGTGAGTCATTTATGCAAAGCTCGGCTGTGCTTTGGCCTGTAAAGTTTGTAGCGCCTGCGCTAACTTTTCAATTGTCACTCTAATGGCAGCAGGCATAGCATCAAACTCAACACTTAACAGTAAGTTTTTCACCTCGAGCCCAAGCTCGGTATCGCCTTCAATGCAAAGCTTACGTTGGAAAAACAGTGTATCTGGATCTTCCTTAGCCGCCGCGATTAATAACAGCTCTTTAGATTGACCAGTAAACGTCACTTCAGCATCTTGTTGCGGTCGTACATGCCAACATTCATCAAACGTCACTTCGAAAGTTAACCCTAAATCTTCAATATTAATCGCAACCCAACGGCCCGCTAAAAAGCTCAATTCATCGTCTTCAGCTTGCTCTGAAAGTAATAAACCTAAGATGCGTTTTAGTAGCTCAGCCTTCATCGCAAACGGCACAATGGCTAATGGGCGAGCAATAACTTTAGGCCCAATTTCGAGTATTTGTTGCGCTAACTTATGAGGAAGAAAACCTTGCATGTAAAAATGTATCCAAAATGTGGCAAAGAAAGGAATATTACCTAGATTTTATGATCACAAACCTGTTTTACATCAAAAATTTGATCTTCATTCCCTTTTAAACTCCTGTTTCATTATTTTTGGAGCAACTACATGGAACTGCTGTGCCCCGCGGGAAATCTCGCTTCACTGAAAACCGCCCTAAACTCAGGTGCAGATGCGGTCTACCTGGGCCTGAAAGACGACACCAATGCGCGCTCGTTTGCCGGATTGAACTTTACACCTAAGAAGTTACAGCAAGCCGCCGAATACACTAAGAAATGTGGCAAAAAGATATTTTTAACCATCAATACCTTTCCCAAGCCTGGTGAAGAAAGTCGCTGGTATCAAGCGATTGATCTTGCTGCTGACACCGGTGTCGATGCGTTAATCATGGCTGATTTATCGTTACTCGATTATGCACACAGTCGCTACCCTCACCTTCCTTTGCATCTATCGGTACAAGCTAGTGCAACTAATTTAGGTGCACTGAAGCTGTATAAAGAAGAGTTTAATATTGAACGTGCGGTATTGCCGCGAGTGCTTTCAATGAAGCAAGTACGCGATCTTGCCAAAGTGACACCCGTCGATTTAGAAGTGTTCGCCTTTGGCAGCCTGTGCATTATGGCCGAAGGCCGTTGCCACCTATCTTCTTACGTCACGGGACAATCGCCCAACACTGGCGGCTCATGTTCACCCGCTAAGCACGTACGTTGGCAGGAGTCTGGCAGTGATCGGCTGACATTGCTAAACGATGTATTAATCGATAAATCAGGTTTAGATGAGCAGATGGGCTACCCGGTTGTTTGTAAGGGCCGTTACACCACAGCTGAAAACAGTAAGCCAAGTCATATTCTTGAATCGCCCACCAGCCTTAACACTTTAAGCTTGCTGCCAGAGCTGGCTAAAGCCAATGTGGTATCGCTTAAAATTGAGGGACGCCAGCGTAGCCCAGCTTATGTTGAGCAAGTCACTAAGGTGTGGCGTGCAGCTATCGACAGCTATATGTCTGCACCTGAAAAGTACCAAACGCAGCAGTCTTGGGATCAGGCGCTAGCAAAAGTATCTGAGGGACAAACCACTACTCTTGGCGCTTATGAGCGTAACTGGCAATAAGGATTAATGATGAAAACGTCACTCGGACCACTGCAATATTGCTGGGAAAAAGAAAAAGTTAATGCTTTTTATCAGCAGGTTGCACAAAGTAATATCCCTTTAATTTATTTAGGCGAAACCGTATGTAGTCGCCGTCGACAGCTTAAGTTTGCAGATTATTTAGCATTAGCTCAAATGCTCAGAGAGTCTGGCAAACAAGTGGTACTTTCAACGCTTGCGCTGCTCGAGGCGCCATCTGAATATACCGAGCTACAAAAACATGTCGATAATGGTGAGTTTATTATCGAAGCCAATGACATGGGAGCGGTGCAAGCAGCCAAAGAGCGTAACTTACCCTTTGTTTGTGGTCCAACCGTCAACAACTATAACTTTGCAACGCTAAAGAAACTGCATCAATGGGGCATGCAACGTTTTGTGATGCCGATTGAACTGTCTAAAGAGTGGTTAACCAACGTTATCGAAACGGAAAAGCCTATCCCTTTTGAAGTGGAAGTCTTTGGTCATGGCTATTTGCCACTGGCTCACTCTGCACGATGCTTTACCGCTCGCCAGTTGGGACTGCAAAAAGATGATTGCCAAATCGTGTGTTTGTCCCACTCTAAAGGGTTACTCGCACAAACCATGGATGATCAACCTCTGCTTCGGCTTAACGGTATTCAAACCCAATCAGCAAGCTTAATTGATCTATCCAATGAAGTTGAGCAGATGAAACAGATGGGAGTCGACTATTTTAGAGTATCGCCACATAGTCTAAAGAGCATAGAAATCGCAGAAAATATCTTGCTGCAACCAATAGCGGATAAGGACTCATCTTGTAACGGCTATTGGCATCAATCAGCCGGATTTAGCCAAGTTCCAGCGCTATAAGCAACAATTTGAAAATGAGTTAACCCCATTGTGCTAATGAAAGGTTTTTTTCAGATCCTTAATCACCAAGGCACTCCAGGTTAAGAAGGTGGCTACGCCAATCCATTGCACGACGGCGGGCCACCACATTTCAGGGCGAAAGGGAGCGAGTAGCATCTCATTATAAAATGCGCCATCACCTTCTGTTAAATCCAAGCTAAGTAGAGGCAGTAACAGAAATGCACTCATAGACACAAATGCAACCAATGCACTTATCTGGGTCAAAATAGAGAATCTAGCCTCTTTCGCCATCAATTGAAAACCGATGTAAGACACCAGACTACAGCAGCCAAAAATAAAGAAGTATTTGATCGCGATAATATGTAGGTGGTAGACATTAATCGGAAAAAGACCTGTCGCAGCAAAGGCTAAATAGGTCAGCCCAAGACTAATGAAAAAAGGGTAACGCCAAACTGAGTCGCCAAGTTGCAGGCTCAGTAAGCAAAATAGCACTACACACAGGCCACCAAAAAACAGCCCACCATTGACGATAACGGCATAACGAGAGTGTCCATAACTGCCTAGCTCACTCAATGTGTGGTTTAAAAAGCTATATCCCTGACCGTCAAAGTGCTCGAACATCACAATAGATAGCACTAGGCCTAGTACTTGGCCAAAAATACCCAGCATGCCAAACCTAAACGCTAACCTTGACACTTTATTGTATTTATTAACGAGCATAGTTACCTAATTAACCTCTTTATTAACGTTTATTAATGTATATCGAATTGGCTTACTGTAACGAGGTCTAGCTCAGAGTTTTAATAAACATTTATGACACAGGAATGTAACGCATTTGTTATTTTTATAGCCTGTGAAACAGAATATCAAGCTCTTTGCTAAAAACAATCCAAAAATCATAGGATAAAAAGATTTTAAACCCAAAAAGTTAGCTTAAATCAGTCAACAAACTTGTTATTCAAAAAGATATACAAAAAATTACATCCGACAATTTAAACAAGTGTATTAATGAGATACCCTACAACATTGTGTTAATGCATTGCTGTGGAATTGCGATGCTTTTTGCTGTCACTCGGAATAATAATGACAAGAAAACAGGTAAGCCTTATCAATCAGGAAGTTAAGTTAACCCCGACAGATCAACTCATATCGACCACTGATAGACGCGGTGTTATCACCTACGTAAACCAAAGGTTTATTGAAGTGTCAGGCTTTAGTGAAACAGAGCTTATCGGCAACAATCATAATATGGTTCGTCATCCAGACATGCCCAAAGCAGCATTTAAAGAGATGTGGGGGAAATTAGAAGCGGGTATATCCTGGCGCGGCGTGGTTAAAAACCGCTGTAAAGATGGTCGATACTATTGGGTCGATGCATTTGTTTCGCCCTTATTTGAAAAAGGTCAGCTCATCGGCTATCAATCGGTTCGCATGGCGGCAAGCCCCCAACTCACCAATAAAGCCACAGAAATCTACCAGCGTCTCAATCAAGGTAAACGTGTCGATGACCCCATCAGCTTAGCCAATAAGAGATTGCTCTCAGCAATCTGTGCAAGTACAGGGCTATTGATTGCCGGTGCAATATGGGGCTGGGCGGTCATCATTGCAGGCATCATCTTAATGGCCGTCAACCTGGCCATTTTTTATGACGAGGCGTTTAAAGTACCTGCAAGATTAATGAAGATGAAACAAGAGTACGACTCTATCAGCCGCTTTATCTATTGTGGTCGTGACACTTCATCTTTACTCGATTTTCAACTTATGATGAAAGATGCCAAGCTACAAGGCGTGCTTGGTCGCTCACAAGACAATGCCGAGCATATTGAAGATATTGCGAGCCAGCTAATAGCTGCGGCACAGCAAACCCATGTAGGTCTAAATCTTGAGAACCAGCAGATAGAACTTATTGCCAGTGCCACCGAAGAGATGGGATCGACAATTAGCGAAGTCGCTAAAAATACCCAATCAACTTCTGAAAGCATTCAGCAAACCTATCAAGTTTGTCACGATAGCCGCGAAATGATGCAGCAAAATGCCGTCAGCATTAATCACCTTTCAAACTCTGTTACTCAAGCAGCAGAAAATGCCCACCTATTAAATAAAGAAGCTGAACGCGTTGCCAGTGCGATGTCTGAAATTGACTCCATTGCAGAACAAACTAACTTGCTCGCACTTAATGCGGCAATCGAAGCCGCCCGCGCCGGAGATCAAGGTCGAGGGTTTGCAGTGGTTGCCGATGAAGTCAGAGCGCTATCGAGTCGCACTCAGCAATCAACGACCAGCATATCGAAAAGCGTCGATAAAATGTTTTCCATGCTAACCGAATGGTCAAAGCAGATGGATAACAGTAAATCTAAAGCATTATTATGCAGCGAAGATGCCGAAAAATCTGCTAATAAAATCGATACCATCTATCAATCAATGAAAGAAATTCAAGCTTTAGCGGTACAAAATGCGGTTGCGGCCGAGCAACAAACTTTAGTTGTTGGTGAGATTAACCAAAATATCACTCAAATTAGCCAGGCATCGAGTGAAAACCTATGCGCGGTTAATCTAGTTGAGGCCTCTGTTAAAGAGTTAAAGTTCAATGCAGAAAAAGCAAAATCTTTGAGAAAAACATTTAGTTAAACCTTCTGCAAAAGCCCATTTTGCCGTCACAAAATAAACGTGACGGCGAAAACAGCACACGACAAATCAACATCTGCGCATCATTTGCAAACATTTGTTTTAAAAAGAGTTAACCGCAAAAAAGTTTTGTGCTTTTTTGCAAACTTCCGATACAATATAAATAATCATATTGAGCTAATAACTATTCGCCCGTAGTGAATTACACTACATAATAATAGAATGGTGTTATTAAGATATTTTATGGCGGTTCGCTCGCCAACTAACAGTTGAATGGATATTCAATAACTTATCTGTTTATGCATAGACGTCTGTTTATTGTCATTAAGCAAAATCTCGTTATTTAGGGTGTTAATTAAAGTGTCAGAAAAACAAACCCACAATATTAAAACAATACTCACATTTATCGTGCCATCTTTGATTGGTCTATTGCTGTTTATGATGCCAATCAGTTATCAAGATGCCCTCACGATCCCTATCGCGATCATCTCGAAAGGATTACAGAATCTATTGAGCGGTGTAATCGTCGCAATGGTGACATTTGTGGTTATCTTCACAGCGATTGCTTCGCTTCTGACCAAAGTGTTTCAGCCACAATTTATTGTTAAACATCGTTTTCTTAACTCGTTATTTAACGTCAGCCCTATCTGGTTAGTGGTGCGTTTACTTGGCGCAATCTTTATCACGCTAACCTTCTTTGGTGTTGGCCCTGAGGCCATACGCTCAGGCGGAACCGGGGCGCTGGTTCTAAATGACCTATTACCTGTGCTGTTTTCAGTATTCTTATTTGCAGGTATGTTGCTGCCACTACTTCTGAACTTTGGTCTTCTTGAGTTATTGGGCACCATGTTAACCAAGGTTATGCGCCCTATCTTTAACCTACCAGGTCGTAGTGCTATCGACTGTCTGGCGTCATGGTTAGGCGACGGTAGCGTCGGGATCTTGATGACCACCAAGCAATATGAGGCTCGCTTCTATACCCAAAGAGAAGCGGCTGTGATTGGTACCACTTTCTCAGCGGTTTCAATCACCTTCTCTCTCGTTGTGATCTCTCAGGTTCAATTGGAGCATTTGTTCGTCCCTTTCTACCTCACGGTGTGTCTTGCCGGTTTTGTTGCCGCGATAGTGGTACCTAAACTGCCACCACTTTCTTGGAAGAAAGACATCTATATTGATGAGACGCCTCGTCACTCTGATGATGAAATGATCCCTGAAGGCTATAACGTATTTACTTGGGGTTTGCATCAGGCACTTAATAAAGCGTCTCAAGCTGGCGGTGTTAAGCACACTTTGATTGATGGCGTGAAGAACGTCGTTGATATGATTTTTGGCGTGATCCCTGTGGTAATGGGCATTGGTACTATCGCCTTAATGATTGCCGAATTCACCCCAATTTTTGAATACTTAGGAATGCCTTTCATTCCACTGCTTGAGCTATTACAAGTTCCTGAAGCAACAGCCGCGTCAAAGACGATTATGGTTGGCTTTGCAGATATGTTTATCCCTGCAATTTTAGCCAGTTCTATTGAATCAGATATGACGCGCTTTATTATCGCAACCTTGTCTGTGACTCAGCTTATCTACATGAGTGAAGTGGGTGCATTATTGATTGGTAGTAAAATTCCGGTCAACTTCCTTGAGTTGTTTGTCGTGTTCATTCTTAGAACATTAGTGACGCTACCTGTTATTGCAGGTGTGGCTCACCTTATTTTCTAACTCTCACGACATTAAGTAAAAAAGGAGCGAATTATCGCTCCTTTTTTTGTGCTTCACACCGTAGCCAATTCTTGTCATAAATTCGCCACAAATCGTTCATCAACCAGTCAATAAGCCGTTCTAGTCTAACTGCAAGTCATCGTTTACATGGCAAGCCAATGAGCAATAAGCCCAGAGAAAAAACACGCTTAACCTCCACCTCATCAATCAGCCCGATCCCCCCCGTAACGACTCAGCCGAGTTTCAATGCCGTATGGTTATCTGATGTGCACTTAGGCAGCAAAGACTGTAAAGCTGAGTACCTTTCACAGTTACTTAAACACATGCAGACTGAGTCTTTATACCTTGTTGGCGATATCTTTGATATTTGGGCATTGAAGCGACGGGTTTATTGGCCTGAATCCCATAATCTCGTGCTGCAACAACTGCTTAAAATGGCTAGAGATGGGGTCAACATTGTTTATATTCCAGGTAACCACGATGAAGTATTAAAGCCATATAATGGTTTTCACCTTTGGGATTTATCCATTGCGGCCGAATATATCCACACCGGAGTTACTGGCCGAAAGTTGCTTATGCTGCACGGCGATCAGTTTGACTCAGAAGTTTGCATAGGCCGCGCTTACGCAAAGCTGGGCGATCACCTATATGACCTCTTACTGCTTCTAAACCGTGGGCTACACAAGCTCCGCACGTGGTTTGGCTACCCATACTGGTCCTTAGCCAGTTACGTCAAGCTACGTATCAATAAAGCCCAGCAAGCCATTAACGACTATCAGGCTGCAGTTGTGCGCTACGCTAAACGCAAGCGTGTCGATGGTGTTATTTGTGGTCATATTCACCAACCTGCCCTGTGCATCAACCAGCAGCTCCTTTACGCCAATGATGGTGATTGGGTGGAGAACTGCACCTTAATAGCTGAATCCCTACAAGGCGACATTCAACTACTGAAATGGAATGAAACCACTGCAGAGGCTGAACTGATCCAGTCTTACTCTTTTGACGATAACCAGAAAGCCGCTACCCAGCAGCGTGTTGCTTAAGCCAGTTAAGCGAAGTTAATCAAGTGAACTCAATTTAGGTGAACTCATGATATTTACCGTCGACAATGTAGTAGAACAAAAGCTGCCAAAAATTAATAAAACCCCCTGGTTATCAACACCGACTAAAGCCATGCTGCGCTACCTATTAAACGAAAAAAAGTGTAACGCTATCGCTACACAGTTTTCTTATTTAAAAGGGGTGGACTTTGTTGAGCAAGTACTTGCCAGCTTTAACTTTAATTACTCTGTACCAAACAGCGAGATTGAAAATATCCCCCATGAAGGTCGCGTAGTGATTTATGCCAACCACCCTATTGGATCCCTCGATGCCCTTGCCATGATAAAGCTCATCAGCAAGGTCAGACCCGATATTAAAGTGGTTGCCAACGAGTTATTAATGGCACTCGAACCCATGCATTCGATACTGCTTCCAGTACGCAATATGTCGGGCGGAACCCCAAAGCTACATCTAGATAATATCCATCAACACCTTAAAAATGAGGGAGCGGTATTAATTTTCCCCTCAGGTGAAGTGTCACGCTTACGCCCCCGTGGTGTAGTGGATCTTCACTGGCATTCAGGCTTTGTTAAAATAGCCAAAGCTTGCCAAGCGCCATTATTGCCCATGTATGCTGACGCTAAAAATTCGGCTGTTTTTTACGGCGCATCAATGATCTACAAACCGTTAGCAAGCTTACTCTTGATCAAAGAGATGTTTAAGCAAGCTAAGAAAACCATGCCCATTCGTATCGGCGAGCTAATCCCCAAAGAAGTCGTAAACAGCACCGACTTTCCGTTAAAAACCAAAGTGAAACTGCTGAAAAACCACCTCTATCGCATAGGCAAAAACCGTAGCCCTTTGTTTAGCACTCAAAATGCCATCGCCCATCCTGAACCACGTGCAGAACTGGTGGCGGCATTACATCAATGTGAGCTGCTCGGTGAAACTCAAGACAATAAAAAAATCTATCTGTATCAACATAAACAAAGCAGTCCAATTATGCGTGAAATTGGCCGCCTTAGAGAAATCGCCTTTCGTGCCGTTGGCGAAGGCAGTGGTAAGCGCCGTGATACCGACAAATACGATGCCTATTATCAGCACTTAGTCTTGTGGGATCCGAGTGTACTCGAAATCGTAGGTTCCTATCGTTTTGCCGGCGCTAAAGAGGTGCATCAACTGCAAGGGGAAGATGCCCTATACAGTCAGTCTCTATTTAATTATCACGATAATTTCGCGCCCTACTTTGAGCAAGGATTAGAGCTTGGTCGCAGTTTTGTGCAGCCTAAATATTGGGGTAAGCGTAGCTTAGATTACCTATGGTTTGGCATTGGCGCATTTTTAGTTCGTAATCCACAATACCGCTATCTATTTGGACCGGTCTCCTTGAGCGATCAAATTCCGGAGCGCGCCAAAGAGCGTCTGATCCATTTTTATAAAACCCAGTTTGCCTGCGAGCAAGCACTCGCTCACTCCTACAGCCCATTTACTTTTGGTGTAAACCGCGAAATAGAGCTTGAACAAGGCTACTCTCATTTAGACTACACAGAGGGCTTTAAACAACTAAAGCTAACAATGGCAAGCATGGACAGCGCCATTCCAACACTTTTTAAACAATATGGTGAGCTGTGCACTCAAGGTGGGGTAACGTTTCTCGATTTTGGCATTGATGTCGAATTTGGTGATTGTATCGATGGCTTAGTGTTAGTTGACACTCACAAACTTACCGCTAAGAAACGTAGTCGCTACTTGGATTGCCACCGACCAGAGTTACAACTTGGCGATGAGATAAAATGAGTCTTAACTTAGCGACTAATTTAGCCTGTGAACTTAACCCACTAATTTAACTCTGTGGGGCTAACAAGAGACAAAAAAGCCAGTCAACAAGGACTGGCTTTTTGACGTCTGTTAATATGGAGGTTAACTCTATTTCGTTTAAGCTAGATAGCCCAGCCGCCCATATAAAATGCCACTAAACCAACGGTAATAGCCAGTACGCCCGGCTTTATTTGACGCCATTCACCACTACATAGTCGGCCAATAACTAAGGTCACAAAACCCAGCATAATACCTGTCACAATGTTACAACTAAGAATGATAAATACCGCACAGGTTAATCCGGCCATAGCATCGACTTTGTCGTTAAAATCAAGCTTAGTCACGTTACTTAACATCAATAGTCCCACATACATTAGCGCTGGCGCTGTGGCGTATGCCGGTACTAAGTAGCTTAATGGTGCAAGAAACATCATCAGCAGAAATAACACACCTACAATCGTGGCCGTTAAACCCGTCTTGCCGCCAGCTGCGGTACCCGCAGCAGACTCGATATAAACAGCAGCTGGAGCGCCGCCAACGGCACCTGCAAAGATACTGCTTACAGAATCAGAGGTTAACGCCTTACCGCCACCAATAATATTGTCTTTGTCATCCAGCAGCTCTGCTTGGCCAGCTACGGCGCGAATGGTACCTGTTGCATCAAAAATAGCGGTCATCACCAATGCCAGAACAATCGGTAACACGACTGGATTTAATGCACCCATGATATCAAGCTGGCCGATAAGCGACTCATCAGACATCAGATCAGGAAAAGCAAAAAGCCCTTGATACTTAACACTTGGGTCGAATACTAATCCAAATACCGACAGTGCAATAATCACCAACAAAATACCGCCCGGCATGCCGCGGCGCTCAAGGCCTATGGTTGCTGCCAGACCGATAATGGTCGCGATAACGGGGAGACTATGGATATCACCTAGCGCAACAGGTAAACCTGTATCGTTGGCAACAATCAATTGCACGCTGTTGGTGGCAATCAGCAATAAGAATAAGCCGATACCAATGCCTGTACCGTGAGCAATGCCCTTAGGCAGATTAGTCAGTACCCACTGACGAACACCTGTGACACTCACAAGAGTGAACACGATACCCATCAAGAAGATAGCGCCCAACGTGACCGGGATTGAGATCCCCTGGCCAAGCACCATGCTAAAGGCGGTAAATGCCGTCAGTGAAATTGCGCAGCCGATAGCCATTGGCAGGTTTGCCCACAAGCCCATTAGCAAGGAACCAAATGCCGCAATTAAACAGGTGGCGATAAATACTGCACCAGTGTCGAATCCCGCAGCACCTAACATATTCGGTACGACAATCACCGAATACACCATAGCAAGAAACGTCGTTAAGCCCGCGATCACTTCACGTCTTAATGTGCTTCCACGGGCTGATATTTTGAAATAGCGATCCAAGACAGAATCGGTAGGAGTAGCAGAGCTTGCAAGAGTCTGTTCAGACTTCATAGTAGTGATACCTTTTGATCTCTTAAATAGGGTTAACCAATTGAGTTCAATTGGCCACTTGGCTATGGCAGGAAGAGCCCCGACTAAAAATGTCGGGTGAGAGATCCACCTTATGTATATTAAAACGAATATTTACACAAAGTGACCTGCGAGCAATATGCCTGGTAAAATTTACTTTTACCAACACAGCCGTTGTTGGCGCGGAGTTTACAGCAATCAACAACGGGGAAATAGTTCACAAAGAAGATTTTTGATTCGTATCAACAAAAAATATGCCAATCGCGATTCATATGAAGGCTTTTCAGGTCGAGGGCGCTAAAAGGTAAAAAGTAACACTAAAGACTTAATTGTTAGTGTTACTCATTCATGCCAAATAGCACGACTGCTTATCGGCGACGTTTATTAGCGCCTAACGCACGCTTCTTTGCTCTTTGGCGCTGAGCGGCTTTACTGTTCTTGCGCGTAATAGGCTCAAGCTTAGTTAAGTCGGGCTCAAACCCTTCTAACCATTGCTGCGGCAAACGCTTATCTAACACCGACTCAACCTCTTCTAGCAGCAAGGCGTCATCTTCACTGTAGAGCGTTATCGCTTTACCGGTGTTCCCCGCACGGCCGGTACGGCCAATACGGTGGACATAGTCTTCTGCCACAAATGGAATTTCATAATTAACAACGACCTTTAACTCGACAATATCCAAGCCACGGGCTGCCACATCGGTTGCCACCAGCGCTTTAATCTTACCTTGCTTAAAGTCATTAAGTACTTGCTCGCGGGCGCCTTGGCCTAAGTCACCATGAAACGCCTTAGCCTCGATCCCTGCCGCTATCATTTTTTGCGCGATAAGGTCAGCCGTTTGCTTTTTACGGCTAAAGATCAGCACCTGTTGCCACGCGTTCTTATTAATCAGATGGCACAAAAGCTCTGTTTTACGTTCACTATCAACAGCGAAAACCACTTGCTCGATACTACTTGCGGCACTATTGGCTTTATCGACCTCTATTCTAATCGGCTTTTGGAGTAACTTTTTACTCAAGTCAAAAATGGCCGAGCTAAAAGTGGCTGAAAATAATAGAGTCTGACGCTTGGCTGGCAGTTGCTTTAAAATCGCATTAATTTCATCCATAAATCCCATGTCTAACATGCGATCAGCTTCATCAAATACCAAGTATTCGATACCGGATAAATTGAGTGTCCCACGGCGCACATGATCCAGTAATCGCCCGGGAGTCGCGACAATAACATCTACACCTGCTGCAAGTTTTGTCGCCTGGGCATCAATACTCACACCGCCATATATCACCATGCTAGTAATATCGGTATTAACCGCATACTGACTAACGTTGGTATTAACCTGCACCGCAAGTTCACGAGTTGGCGCCAATACCAGCACCGAGGCCTGTTTGACTATACTCTGTTCCTCGCTGGAGGCTTTATCGATTAAGCGCTGCAGTAAAGGCAAGGTAAACGCCGCGGTTTTTCCGGTCCCAGTCTGGGCACTTGCCATTATGTCATGGCCAGCCAAAATAGCAGGAATAGCCTCAGCCTGGATGGCTGTTGGCTGCAGGTAACCTTTTTGTGCTATCACACTAAGCAGTTTTTCACTTAAAGGCAGAGATGAAAATGACACGTCGGTATTCCTTGATTTAAAACATAAATATTACAGTGCTGCAGGCTTCTCAGTGTTGAAACAAGCCAGAGCATTAAACATAGCAAACAATTTCTCGTAGGTGGCGACTTGCACTTACAAGTGCTATTGCATTCTAAAACAATTGTGCTCAATGAACGCCATCGGCCTAAGACCGAAAAGCTAGCCTCAAATTGCGACTTCAAGCCGTTACACCGAAAGCCCATATTAGCTATCGAGCAAAAGTGAGTCCGCTATTTTACCTTTGCCGCTTATTGATAAGCTATCAATTAACGTCCTATTTGAATATGACAGGTTTAGCCTGAACAGATTTTAAGCGATCTGGCTCACAAGTCGCTATAAAACTGCACCGATAAATCCGAGTAAGCCACTTGAGATCACAGTTTCCCTGCGCAAAAAAACGACAATAGCAATCCGTTTTTTAATGTCTTTTAGGTTTTGCAGTTTAGTGTTCGAATTATCACATCAAGGGTTACTTTGGGTCCAAGCTTTAGGTTTTATTTCAATGGCCATTGGTTGGTGGGCCAACTCTCAAAAAAATGATCAACAATTGCTATCAGGCAGCCTCATCGCATCTGGTCTCACAGCAATCCACTTAGGGTTACTTGGCAGCACATTGGGCATGCTCAATCAACTTGTTAATGCTGTGCGCTTTGCGACGTGTCGACATAGCTCAAGCCGGGATAGTTACTTTAAGATGATTCTGCCTGTGCTGTTTTCAAGCATTGCGATTCTACAAGGCGTTATATGGGCCGAACACTGGAGCGAATGGTGCACTGTTGCCAGCGCTGTAATGATGAGTTTTGCGCTATTTTATTCAAGCGGTACAAAATTACGCTGTGCTATTTTACTTAGCAACCTGCTTAACTTAACGCTTTCTGTGTACCTTTTGTCTTGGTCTGGAATGTTATACCAGCTAGTGACCGTAGCGATTTTAACACACGGCTTATTACCCCATAGACAACCTCAATATCGCAGTGAGCAAACGGCTTAAATACGTTAACTCACGAGTATTTAAAAACGCTAACGCTTAGTGTCCGCAAGTTTGTTGGCGGCAAATTTGTACAAGAATAATCTTGTAGCTTATGATTACGCCCATAGATCATGAATACAAACATAGCAATATTCGCGTCGCAGCAACTCAATATGCTAAAGGGTCAAGGATCGATATGGATGAAAGACGGTTATTTTCGCGGTTACTATTTACCACAGATGTTAAGCTCATTAGCCATGATTGCAGCTGGGGAACCAAGCTATTAGATATTAGCCTTAATGGCGCCCTCATCGAGCAGCCAACCCAGTGGGAGCCGAATATAAAGTGCGCGAAACTCGAGATTTTAATTCCTGACTCTGAAATCACATTGCAGATGCAAGTGCAGATAGTGCACCAAGAAAACCAACAGCTTGGGCTAGCTTGCAAGCACATTGATGTTGAGAGCATTAGCCATCTACGACGGTTGCTTGAGCTCAACCTTGGTGATGCCGCATTATTAGATAGAGAATTAGAACGATTATTCGTGCCAAATAATCCGTAATCCGTAATCCGTAATCCGTAATCCGTAATCCGTAATCCGTAATCCAGCGACTCTACACTCCAGCCACGACAAGGCAAGATACTGACTTTCATACCTAAAACACCGCAAATCATGCGGCGTTTTTTTGCTGTTTTTTATTTTAGTAGTTTAACGTACTAGTACTTTAATGTTTTAGTACTGGGGCAAAGACTCAGCCAAAATACTCTACTCAAATACGCTAATCAAAATCCGCTACTCAAAAAATCAGCCCCGCTAATTAATCAGCTCAAGCAGTTCATGGATAGTCTTCACCGGAATAATCTTAGCGCCAGAACCTTCCATTGATTTATGGTAATTACGAAATGGAATATAGATTTCTGTAAAGCCATGTTGAACCGCCTCTTTAACCCTTGGTACACCGCTATCAATGGGGCGAACGTCGCCGTTTAAACTGAGCTCCCCCATAATGCAGGTCGTTCGCGGGACAACAAAGTCATTCAAACTACTGAGTAAAGCCGTCACCAAAGCCAGATCAATACAGGTTTCTGACTCATCAATTTTAAGGCCACCTACCAAGTTAAAATAGGTATCGTGGAAAATTTTAGTCTTAGTATGTTTACGCAAGATCCCTGTCAGCATCTTAATGCGGTTCATATTCAAACCGACACAAACTCGCTGTGGAAACTCAGCTTCAGTTTCTGTCGTTAAGCACTGGATTTCAAGTAACAGATTTCGATTGCCTTTACGGATGCAGGTGATAGCAGCCCCTGGCGACTCGGTAGTTGAGCCTGAAAGAAAAATCTCACTTGGATTATCAACACTTATCATACCGCGCTCGGTCATTTTAAAAATACCGACGGTATCCACATCACCAAAACGGTTTTTATTCGCTCTCAGTGTGCGGATCTGTCCGTCGTTACACTCGATATGCGTTAAACAATCGACGATATGGATCAGTGTCTGTGGGCCGGCGGTTTCATTATTCTTATTGACGTGCGCGACTAAAAACATGGTCACGTTATTTTGCTTACAATACTGAGTTAGCGCTTGAGCGCTACTTTTAACCTGTGACGGTGAGCCTGGACTCCCGTTGGCTAAATCGGTAACCACTGCTTGAATTGAATCGATAACCGCAAACTTAATTTTTTTCTCTTCAAGCTCTGCAATAATGGCTTCAACGCTGGTTTCAGCCATTAAATATAAATTGTCTTCATTGCAATCTAACTTAAGACGATTAACACGGTTTTTAAACTGAGATAATGACTCTTCGGCAGTGCAGTAAAGTGACGGCATTAACTGCGACATACGCGAGACTAAATCCGACAAAATCGTGGTTTTACCGGCTCCCGGATCGCCAGAAATAATATTAACTGAGCCTGTGGTTAAACCGCCGCATAACACACGATCGAGCTCACCAATACCGGTCAGCATCTTCTGCGCTTCAAACTCTTCAATCTCTTTTAGCTTCTTTGAACCACCGCCAACAGAGCCCGCATAACCAGAGACGCTGCTACGCGCAGGCTTAGATGCAGAAATTTTAAGTTCACTAATGGTATTCCACTCCTGACAAGCGCTACACTGTCCTTGCCAACGAGGGAAATCTTGACCGCACTCATTACATACGTAAGCTGTTTTATTCTTTGCCATAACTCTTTTTAGATCGCATTTTTAGATCGTATAAAATCAGTAAAGTAACGCCAATATTGGCCGATACTTATTTAAGATAGCGGGAATAGAGAATATCCCCCTCAAATATTGGTCCATGAGCCTACCAGCCATTGGTCTTTTTAGCATCCCAAAAGAAGTGATTAATGACTTTAGATTTGCACAAAGCACTTGTTGAGCAGTTAAAACCCCTATTAATGGAACCGGAATTCTCAGAACTGTTCGAACAGCTTACTGTTGATGAAACCAATTCAACACGCTTTTTGCTCAAAATGGAGCTCAATAGACTCGCCTCCAGTTGTACTCGAAAAATCGACTTACGCAATAAAACTGAACTCGAATGTGAAATATTTAGTTTTGCACAGCAGCAGCACTACCTCGATGCGCCAGCGAAAGAAAGCTTTTTAGAAGCCCTCGCCCTTTATCGCGAACAGTACACCTTAGGAGTGTATGAGCAAGTCATTGATAGCCATAAACAACGAATTACTAAACAGCGACGATCGGGTCAAAATGAGCCCGTTGTAAATTCATCGCCGTTTGTCGCCGATGGTGTGGTATTAGGCAGCTACTTTGCCCGCAGTGAAGAGCGGATGAACTACAGCATGCGCATCAATGTGACTCAAGGCCACCTCAATCTTGATGGTATTACTGTCGATCTCTCTGTGGGCGGCGCACGCATCCGCCTGAAGGCAAAACATAGCCTACAAACCAATATGCCTATTCGGGTTAAGCTGCTTGAGCTAAGCGACGAGTACTATCATCAAGATCTGCAACAAGGCGTGGACTATCAAATTGTCGACGTAGAGCACAATCAAGAGTACAGCTGGCTTAGACTGAAACGGCTATCAGGCACAGATGCCTTAGCCGATATGCTAGAAAAGCTGATCCGAGGCTATAAGTTCCGTTACAAAGTCGATGTTAATGACGTATTAACGACCACTAAAGGGCTTGGCTTTGAGCGTCATTATCTACCGCACCTACCCCATCTGCCGTTATTTGTTGCAACGAAGGCAAACCCAGAGGCTAATCTCGACTCGCAATTGGTACTCAGCCATAAACTATTGAGCCGTGATAACCAGGCCATTAGCGAATATTTCAAAGATGAAGAGGACATTAGCCAACTAAGCAGCTTTCTCACGCCAGATAGACTAAAGCGCATTATAGATTCGGCTGATGATAACCAGCATAGCCAGTTCTTCTGCTTCACCTTCACTGTACAAGGCGCAAAATTCTTTTATTCAGCGAGCTTGGCAGAGCTTAATTCTCGTGGTCTGTTAGCGCTATTTTTAAGTTTTGCGGCGACTAAGCCTAGCTTTAAAATATTTAAAGTCAGCAAACAAACTATCGATCATCAACAATCTTATAAAGCCAGTATTTTACCCGGCGATGAAGGGCGCTACTCAGCGCTAACAGAAACGCAACTGAGTGCTTTTAGCCATGTATTACAGATCATTGATATGACGCCCAGTAAGGCGAGTGAATTATATCAGAGCTGGGCCAAAATCAACCAAGACACAGATAACCAAGCTAATGTTAATGAGTTAAAAATCTTTGGGCAAAAGAAAATATCTGCGCACACCATTAAACTTATCTCACTGCAATTTAGCGAACGACGTAATGAGTCACGCTTTGCCTTTAAAACCGCAGCACTGCTTAGCCAAGGCAAGCTGAATGTGGTGGCAAGTACCGATGACATTTCAAGCCGGGGTATGAAACTTAGCATCATAAAGCCTGTAAACTTCAATCTGGATGAGCCTATTTTAATCAGCTTTCCTAAGCTACAACCTCTGGCCGGCAAGACATCTTTAGCATCACTTCCTTATCGGCTGATCCGTACTCGTAAAAACGGCATCACCTTGCACCTAGCAGCGCAAGTTGGCCATACACCTCATGTCGGCGTGGAGTTTTTAAACCGCTTGATTGAGCACAATCGGGACAAACTGCAAAAAATCACCGAAAATAACCAAAATGTGAAAGAGCTGGCCGATGGGATGAAAAATATCATCATGCGCAATCTGGTCTCTGTCCCCTTTTATCTTGAGCGCACGGTGAAGTCGGCTTATATCTCGACATTAGGGATAGGTAAACAGCAAAACCATATTGCTAACCTGTTTGCCTCTCAAAGCGACAATACACTCGCCTATGATTTAGCGCCGCTGCTAAATGACGGTAAATTAAGACGTGACTTTATTACGCCTATTCGCACGATGAAGCCTCAGCATGGTTTATCTCATTTTGAAGTCCTGGTGCAGATCTCACGTATGTCTCAAGGACAGATTAAAGTCCGCTGCATTAGCGATAGTGATATGCCTCAATACGCGCAGCAGCTTAGCTTTATTCAGCGCAGCCAACATCTAGGCGAGTTTTTAGCACTGCGAGTTTACCGCGGAGCCACGGGGAAACCCGACTTAAACTACATACGTCGCGAACTGGAATATATTGCGATTCACGCCCCTCACAAGGGCAAGAAACTCGAACAACAACTATGGAACATCATAGGCGTAGGTGAGCTTTTAGATATCACTCAAGAAGTGTTACTGCGGTTCCCAGAGCTGAGCGCTGAAAGTTAACCTCCAGTTTCATCTCAATCCAAATGTATCTTATTTCAGGTGCACCTTATTCCAAGTGCATCTTATTTCAGGTGCATTTGTTTAAGTGCACCCAATTCTAACCTTACGATATCAAGCTTTTAGGCTTAATCACTCGGTACATGTAACCCACAACCACAAGATTAATGACTAAAACTGCAGCGGTTAATAAACTGGGTTTAGTGAACATCTCGTAGGCCTCAAATGGTAGATAGATCCCGCCGCTAAGCAAGGCAAACCACTCTGTCCACACTAAACTGTGCCACAAGCCATAGGCTTCAATAAATCGCACAGCCCCATACAATAAAGCGCCGGCCATAACCAAACTAATATTACTTGCAGTCACCTTGCCCGCCTCGCTAATGGCC
Organism: Shewanella sp. 125m-1; assembly: GCF_052977065.1. NCBI lineage: Bacteria > Pseudomonadati > Pseudomonadota > Gammaproteobacteria > Alteromonadales > Shewanellaceae > Shewanella > Shewanella sp. 125m-1. The sequence continues at coordinate 83,672 of NZ_JBRILT010000009.1, read as the reverse complement.
TCTTGTACTAAATGATTGGCAGGATTTAAGTGAGAGTGGCTGAGCAGCGCCTCAACAAAATGCTGAATATTGTCCCCGGCTAATGTATGCAGCCCAAATACAACCAGTACCGATAACAGGCCTTTTGAGGCTTCAAGTAGCGCGACAGCTTTTAGCCCCTTCTTTTTTGACGACATAGTGACTGTTCTTGATGACATAGTAACCTTTCTTGGTGACCTAATGACCCTAAGTACTGATGATGAATAAATGCCAGTTATTAAGGACTAGCGGTCATGGATAATAGAAAATTAGACTGTAATCTTACGCCATTTTAGTGCCTTTTGTGGCGGATGAATGATAATTCACTCACACCTCGCCAGTGCAGGTTAAAACCAACCTTTTATCACTCTATTCTTATAAAAATAGAACAATTAATCACTAATGATTAATTAACAATGAACTGAAGATGTATTTTTATTAATGAAGCTGAATAGTTAATTTGCGCCATTACATCCTGATGTATAGTGCTAACTCAGGCGAGTTGCGCATAAAGACTGGAGAAAACTCCACCCTTATCGTCCGCTAAAACGCCACACTAGTAATACACTTAAGTCACTTTTGAAAATCATTTTCGTCAGTCACTTTACAGAGTAATCTTAATGAACCACTCTAAGTAACCTACTCTAACGATTGCAATAATTGGCTGCCGCCTTGAGTACTTGGCCCATTTAGGAACACCGACAATGCTAGATTCATTTGTCTCAGTCATCACTGCCCTTTGGCAGCAAGACTTCGCTTTACTGCAAAGCCCTGGCAGTGCTGCCATGATATACCTCTGTATATTCACCTTAATTTGGCTAGAAAGCGCATTGCTTCCTGCAGCGCCTATGCCCTGTGACAGCGTAGTGATCCTGTCAGGCAGCTTGGCTGCTGCTGGCATTATTAGCCTGCCAATGGCGTTTGCCGCATTAGTTGTCGCTGGCGCAACGGGAAGCTGGGTCGCCTTCATTCAAGGTCGATGGCTACATAAACTACCAAAAATTCAACGCTGGATAGATGCCGTCCCAGAAAAGCGCATGAAAACGGTAGATAACTTGCTTAATAAGCATGGTTTATTAGCCCTATTTACCGCGCGCTTTATTCCTGTCGTTCGCCCTTTACTGCCGTTAATGATGGGGCTGCACATTAAAAAGGTGTCTCACTTTCATTACTTTGCATGGCTAAGCGCTGCAATTTGGAGTGCACTATTATTGGGCTTTGGCTACTCACTATCTTATCTACCTGAGAATATAGCGAGATTTGTAACTATGGCGCTCATTATCGCCCCTATGATTACCTTAGGCGTTGCAATCATCAGTCTATTAAGCAGCTTTTTAATTAAGAAAAGACGCGCTAAAAAGTCAGTAGTGACAGACGTGCTTCAAGAAAAAATCCACGAAAAGATCCAAGAAACGGTAATGGCAAAAAAATCATCTTTGTTGAAAAACCCGGTCGAATAACCCCGTTGCCCGATAAACTTTAACATAGGTGTGACAGAGTCCGCCTTCGCAGGAGGCAGATTGTTATTATTTGCCTTATAAGCAGCCAAAGCGCACTGATGTAAACAGCTCCCAAAAGGGAGCTGATTGATATTTAAATACCAATCTAAGTACTAATCTAAGTACTAATCTAAGTACTAATCTAAGTAGCAATCTAAGTAGCAATCTAAGTAGCAATCTAAGTACTAATCTAAGTACTAATCTAAGTAGCAATCTAAGTAGCAATCTAAGTAGCAATCTAAGTAGCAATCTAAGTAGCAATCTAAGTATTGACCTAATTACCAATCTAAGTGTTGTTGTAATGGTCAAATGTGTGACATGAAGCGTAATAATCCAAACTCACTCTTCTAACCCCAATGCTCCATCCCCTATGCCCCGCGATGGCTCCAAATACTCCTTCAACCGCCTTTAAAAGTACTCTTTCAACTTTTATTATTCATCTTTTCTTATGCACCCTTCCTTATTCAAAGCTTCTTGTTCAATCGTCCTTGTTAAAGTCCACTTTCAGTGAGGCCAGCCATTCTTATTTAAGATCAGCTATCCGTTTTGTCAGAGCCAAGCTAGAAGATAAAAGCTAGCCTTCAGGTGTTAGGTTTTGGCTGTTGTTTTTTGGTTATCGATGACAGGGGCTAAATTAAAAAGCCCAAACGAATGTTTGGGCTTGTGCGATTCAATTGGCCTAAGCAAATTGAAGGACAATTAACGACTTTGAGTTAGCTGATATAACTCTGGCCAGCGTAAACCACAAAGTGTCTCAGTGCTAATACGCCTAGAATGGTGCTGCACGATACCGTGATCAAGAAGCCTTTAGTATGTCGCCAAGCCTTAGGTGCTAATGTACTCGCAAGAACGGGGACCACAAGACCTAAGCCCACTACGCCAAGCCAGAACACACTCGCCCAAGTACCTGTTGTAATTGCTGCTGTTGCCGCTTGCGCCGCTGGGCCTGAAAAGTTAAGCCCGACAAACAGCAGTACCAAACAAAGTGCTTCGTTAAAGGCCACTGGGTACTCGATACGGTGCACCTGCTCGATACAATCTGATTCTTTCTTACTAAAGAACAAGGTCGCCACCAAAATGTTACCCGCTGAGCCCACTGATAAGGCGGATGCTAAAAACAGCGCAGGCAATACCGCCGTGTTTAAAATAGGGTAGCTAATCAAGGCTGAAAGTAAGAAACCGGTATAAACCCCAACACCTAGACCTAGGGCGAAAATCAGCTTATTAATGCTATTTTCCAACTGGCGACAAACTTTTAATGTTCCTGCAAGCCAAGGTGCGTAATGCAGCACTTGTTTTTCAAATACGATTGCTGCAAAAACAAACACTAACGGAATATAAACCAGCAGTGCTATCACCCCCCATGCCATCACTGACGTCAGGTTGTAGTTAAGCAGGATGTGATAAAACTCAAACGGTTTAGTCAGATCCAGTACCAGCAGCGCCATACCTAAACTGATCGCCACAGGGCCAATGACCGCTGCCGCCTTAATCACAGGTAAACCTTCGGTTGGTTGACCACGACTTTGCTTGTACCATTTAAGTCCAATGGCTACCAGCATAGAACCTGCTGATAAGCCTGCCATAAACAAGTAAACCGCGATAATCCAGTTCCACACTACCGGATCGTATTGTTCCATCGAGCCCCAGATATTGTTCATGCTTTGATCCCTCCTTTACGGCTAGGAATGCGGTAGACCCGCGGTTCAGTGCCTAGGTTTACCTTTTGTTGGTAGTGCGGTTTGGTGTCTAACACTTTACGCACTTCAGAGTTCATGTCATTGGCATCACCAAAGGTTAATGCTTGAGTTGGACAAACGGTGACACATGCAGGCTCTTCACCGCGGGCTAAACGTGTCTCTTTACAGAAATCACACTTATCTGGCACCCGAGTTTCTGGGTTAATAAAGCGAACCTTATAAGGGCAAGCCGCAACACAATATAGACAACCAACACACTTGCCTTCATTGATGGAAACAATGCCATCATCATTCACATAGGCCGCGCCCGTTGGGCAAACTTTAACGCAAGGTGCATTTTCACACTGCTCGCAAGACACACGATTATATTTAAAATGTAAGTGTGGGAAGTTACCGTACGGCCCCTCGATTCTGACCTGAATTCGAGTCACCGACTCAGGCACATTGTTTTCACTGCGGCAAGCCACGTTGCATGCTTGGCAGCCAATGCACTTGTTTTCATCGTGCACGAGAACATAACGCTTAGTCATAATTAACTCCGATTAAATCTTGGCAATCTTGACACCGGTAGTATGCAGATTCATACCTGTTACCGGAGACGTCACATGAGGAAGTAAGTTACCGCAATGCACACCTTTACCGGTTGCACGGGCAAGCTCTTTATTCTTTGAGCCGCAGCCCATATAAGCAAATACGGTGTCTGGGCGAATACCTGGTGTCACGAGGGCATGACCTTCTTCGCTACCGGTATCGTTATAGATCCGAATCTTGTCGCCACTTGAAATATTCAACAGACCCGCTGTGATCGGATGGATCCACACCGCGTTGTCAGACATTAAATTTGCCAGCATGGGTACGTTTTGCGTACCCGCATTGGTATGTACAGCCACTTTGCCTTGAATAAAGAACAACTCGTCGGCTTTTTTCATGGTGACTTCGCGGTAGCGAATAACCCCGCGGCCCGGCGCCATCTTCTCCACTTTATCTGAGCTAAGCTCAATCTTGCCCGACGGCGTTTTAAAGCTTAACTGGCTAGCATAAGTGCCATCTTCATCAACGGCTTTTGCATTGGGGTACGCAGCAACAAAGTCTCTTACCATGCCGCGCTCACGCAGCATTAACGGCTTACCGAAGCTAACAAAACCTTCATCTTTAATTTTTCTGAGTAAATTCACATCACGCTGTACTTGGAACAGCTGCAATGTTTCCATATTTTCCCATGGGAAGAACTGACCTTGACCTAACGCTGTCGCAAGCTCTTTCCAGATAAGCCAGCTAGGTTTAGTGTCACCAATGGTTTCAACCACACGCTGACGCACGTAGTAAGCAGGGTTCTTACTCGACTTATCGGCGATCTCTTCGTCACGCTCAAGGTAGGTTGATTCGGGTAAGAAAATGTCGGCGTAAGCGGCAGACTCGCTGATATAGATATCGCAGGCCACGATAAAGTCGAGCTTTTGCATTGTTTCAACAATACGTGCTCTGTCTGTCATGGTTTGCATTGGGTTAGTACGGCTCATTACCCACGCACGTAACTGGTATGGAACCGCATCTAGAGTAGAATCGAGAATCGTCTGGTAAATACCACCCGATGACCAGGTTAATGCATACTGTTCATCGACCATATCAATGCGCTTAGCATCAATTTTTGGCATACCATCCACACCTGGTTTCGCTAACGTCGGTGCGACTTTATCACCAGCAAACTTGTTATAACTAGATGCTTTCTTACCAAAGTAAAGACCGCCTTTACGCTCGATATTACCCACTAATACGTTAGCGGCATAAAGTGCCCGGCGCATCTCAAACTCTTCTGTTGTAAACGATGAACGGTGACCAAAATCGACTAACGCATGTGGCGCAGCGGCTGCGTATTCGTGAGTAATGCGGCGAATATCTTCAGCTGGCACATCACTAACAGATTCTGCCCACTCAGGTGTATAAGCCTTAACTTCTTTGGCAAACTCGTCAAAACCTGACACATATTGCGCCACGAAGGCTTTGTCGTATAAGTCATCTGCGATTAGGGTATGACAAATTGCCAGTGCAACCGCAACGTCAGTGCCCGGCTTAATCGCATACCACTCATCGGCTTTATCAGCCACAATCGAGAAGCGCGGTTCAAATACCACCAGCTTAGCGCCCTTTTCCATTTGTGCATTCATCATGCCTCTGGTCTCAGACATGTTAATGCCTTCGTAAAGGTTATGTCCAAAGTTGATGATGTACTTAGAGTTGCTTAAATCGCGCTTGATTTTGCCGCCAAACATCGCTTTAGCCGCAATCACATAACTGCCCGGACAGGTAGACGCGTGAGTAAAGGTATTTGGGCTGCCAAAGGCTTTAGCTAAATGAAACAAGTGACCAGACAGAGAGCCTGATTTTGATGAGAAGGCTACGGTTTCAGCGCCGTGCTCAGTTTTAATCTTATTGAGGTTTTTTGCAATGATACTGTAGGCTTCATCCCACTCAATCTCTTGCCAATTACCTTCTCCGCGCTCACCAACACGCTTAAGCGGCTTAACAATACGTTGCTTATCATAAAGTTGGCTGTGACCTGCACCACCACGGGCGCACACAGCTCCGCCAAATGATTTAGCGTTCTTATTACCAAGAATTGATACGTTCTTGCCATTTACGACTCGGGCAGAGATTGGACAGCGGGTTGAGCACATTTCACAAATACTTGCGATAGACTCTGCACTACCTTGCAGCTCAGAATGTCCAAGGGCAGCCAAAGAGCCTGGAAGCGATGCTAATGCGCAAGTCGCTGTGCCGGCTCCGGCCCCTTTAATGAAGGTTCGCCGATCTAGTTTCATGTTAAATCTCCCAATGACAATGATCCTTAGGAGAGCGATGAATTAAGCCCTGTGTTAATCGCTATTTGCAATCAACTCATTCCTAAGGTTTTCCTCATTGTTATTGAGCCTGCAGAGATTGAATATTGTGGTAAACCACATACCGACTATGTGGTGCTGGTGTTTGTGAGGCAATTCACAGTTCAATTTTACGCCAACACAGCGACTAAAAACTGTAAATTGTGGTAAACCACATACCGTAAAAAAGTTTACCTTTTTGCTGGTTACAACGTGTTTTTGATACAAAATGTGCGGCTCGCTTATATAAAGCCAAAGACCGCACATTGCTACTATTAGATAGGATTAACTGCTTGCCTGAGCAGCTAAATTTAACGTTTAAATAGTAACTGCCTGTTCACTGCCACGCTTTTTCAGGTGCACTCTTGCTACGCAGCCAGATTGTTCATCACAGCGATTAGCCAACACAAAATGCCCGTCATGCTCCTTAATCACCTCTCTGCAAATGGCTAAACCAAGCCCTAATCCATCCACTTTGGTGGTGTAGAAGGTTGCCATTAAGGTATCGGCTTCTAATGCTAAGCCAGGACCATTATCAAGGATGGAGATATTGACTTGAGACTCTTTAAAGTCGAGTACTATACTAATTTGTCCTGTGCGGGCATTATCAGAATCGGCTATCGCGTCTAAGCTGTTTTTTATTAAGTTAATCAACACTTGTAAAAGCCCAACTCGGTCAGCGGTAATAAAAAAGGGTTCGCCTTTAATTTGGGTAGCAACCTGGATCTCTCGCCTTGCAAGCTCAAGTCTCAATAGTGAGGCGCTCTCCTCCACTAAGGTGAGAATATTAACATCCTCCATCACCGCCTCGCGGCGCTTAAGTAACCCACGTATACGATGTACTACTTCCCCCGCGCGAGTCGATTGCTTATGGATTTTCTCTAACAGTTCAATACAAGCATCGACATCTGCTTGCTGCCGTCCCTGCAACCGCATAATACCGCCTTCGCTATAACTGGTAATGGCTGCAATAGGCTGATTAATCTCATGGGCAAGCCCTGCACCAATCTCACCAATAATCGATGCACTTTGCAGTCTTTCGAGGGCAATAGCTTGCTGCTTTAACTGGCGCTCAGATTCTATCAATGAGCTACTTTTTTGATGGAAACGATATTCAATCCACAGATGATATAGGGTTGCGATAATAAAAATTAAAACAGATAAAATGCCCCAATGACGGTTTTCTTCTAACCACTTTTTAACGGCATCCCAGCGGCTGCTATCCGGTGATTTTACGTGCAACTCTTTAAATAATTTAATCACCGCTAACTGGCTAATCGGCGAGGTCCATCCCTTTAGGTTCGCCTGAATTGCCGCGGGGTCATTGGCACTTAAATCCAGTAACGCTTGCGTGATCTCCTTACTGAGTTCAGTGCTGACACCTTCTGTCGCTGCAAACGACCAATTGGGATAAAGGTTAGTGCTGCATTGACACTCGATCCCCTCTGGGCGGCTAGGGTTCAACACTCGAAAGCTAGCCCGGTTAATCAAGCCACGTTCAACCATATCCTCTAAGGTACATAAAGGCGTAATCGCCGCATCGACATTGCCGTCTCGAACTTGATATAACAGCGGATCAAGAGGAAAGCCTAAAAACTTGGTTTGACCAAAATAAGTGTCTGGGTTCATCCCCAACTGATGCATTAAACCGACAGTGGCTTGATAGCCGCCCAGTGCGTGGGGGTCGCTAGCGGCGACAATCTTGCCCTTTAAGTCATATAAAGTGCGATAGTCGCTGTCTGCCTTGACGATAATTGCCGAGCCAATCGCCGAGGTGCTGCCGTTATGTCGCTTTGAGCGCATCGTTGCTAGCCATGACAAAGGGTATTGATTAGAGAGATACAGGTATTGGCCAGGGTTGGTAATAATAAACTGGATTTGCCCCAGTTCCATCGCTAAATTGAGTGCTTCAAAGTTACCTGGGTATACATGAAACTCAGCCTGAGGCACCTGTTCATTGAGGTACTCCATCATAGGTTTCCAGCGCTCAATTGCTTGCTGGTGCCCCCAATTTGAAAGCACGCCAACATAAAGCTGCTGAGGCTTAGACCAAGTGGCAGATGAGAAAAGCAGTACAAATAGACAGAACAAAATCTTAGGCAATTTCATTTCCTTAGGCTCCACTGACAAACTTATTCCCCTACCGAACATCTCCCGACATTAGTTAAAGAGATTGTTATCTAGCGGAAAATAAAAGCACGTTAATCGAATAGAGGAATTGTGTTGATTAGCGATAGCTTACGCTAGGTCCACTTTTTTGCTGCGTGATGCAATTCATGGTTTATGAAAAATAGTTCGCTAAAAACTGGGAACTGGGATATCTATCATTTATCCCCGTATAAATATGAGAAGACACTGTGCAACAGCAAATCAACGGCCCGGTCTATTTAGTTGACGATGACGAAGCAATTGTTGATTCCATCAGCTTTTTAATGGATGGCTACGGCTATAAGCTAAGCTGCTTTAGTAGTGGCGTGCGCTTTCTTGCAGAGATTGATTTAAGCCAGGCTGGCTGCGTGATCTTAGATGCCAGAATGCCAGGACTTACCGGCCCACAAGTGCAGCAACTGCTCACACAAGCTAAAAGCCCTTTATCTGTCATATTCTTAACGGGTCACGGCGATGTGCCTATGGCTGTGGATGCCTTTAAAAATGGGGCTTTCGACTTTTTCCAAAAACCGGTTCAAGGTCATTTATTGTCACAATCTATCGCTAAAGGCTTAGCGTACAGCGTCCGCCAACATTGGAAGTTAACCCATCAAGCCTTGATTGACACATTAACTGAACGAGAGGCGCAAATTTTTGATTTAGTCATTGCCGGTAATACCAATAAGCAGATGGCAAATGAACTCTGTGTGGCGCTAAGAACGATTGAGGTGCACCGCTCAAAACTGATGAGTAAACTCGGGGTCAGTAATCTAGCCGAGTTAGTCAAACTCGCGCCACTACTCTCCTCACAAAGTGACTAGAGCCGTTGACGTTGCGGCCATATCACAGCTCAAACTAACCGCTAGCTAACAGCAAACAGCAAACAGCAAACAGCAAACAGCAAACAGCAAACAGCAAAATCGTTAGCCGTTAAAGCTGTGGTACCAGTCTTTGATCCGAGGAAAGTGATCTGCGACAGCATCTTTGTGAGTTAACATGCCGCCGTGGTCATAATCATGTTTAAACCCCTGCTTCTTCGATAACAAGGTGTAGTCGACCTGCTTGATATGACATTCTTTTATCATTCGCTGCACATCACTTGGGTTACCTAATACCTTATCGCCCTTACCAGCGATAAACCAAGACTTAGGCCAGTTGGCCTGCTTGGCAGCACTGGCGTAATCAAAACCATCATCATTATCTATCCAATGCCCGCCAACCCACTCGATAGTTTGCCTTAATGATGCTCGAGACTCATTGTCCATCCCTATCTTAAGTTTGTCAGCTGGGAGGTAACCACTGCGCCAAGCAATCAAGGGCGCAAGTTTATTCCACACCAGATTAACCGTAAGCCATTTCTGTAATGACTTAACTTGTATGCGTCGCTTACTGCCAAAGGTCACCAGTGACGCTACAGATTGCTGTAAATGATCATAGCGAGCGATAGCACTCGCCATCAATACTCCACCCCATGAATGGGCGCACCAATGTACGGTTTTAACATTTGGGTGAAGTGATAAAATATATTGCTGAATAAGAGGTAACTGCTCTCTAATGACCTCCCCCTGCCCCCCAGTAAAACCACGAGCCAGTTTAGGCTCACTGAGCCCCCGACCTTGTGTGTCGAGTACATAAACCACCACGCCAGAATCTGCTAAGTAGCAACCAAGCCCCTTGCCAGAATCGCTATAAAACACTCGGCCATTAGACATTGCGCCATGTAACATTAACACTGGCAGCTTATTCATATCAGCTTGAACTGGCACTATCTGCCTAAGATGAAGGTGACCATGCTTATAGGGTACATAAAAGGATTTTTGTTGGATATTCAACGGCAAGTACTCATCTTTTTTTAGATAAGCTACTGAAGTCATAACACAAAGACAAGAGTAAACACTCTAATTAAATGGTCGTAAACAGGTTTAATTCGTCATTAAAACAGCTTTGAAGATGTATCAACTAAATGAATCAAGATGATAGCTGTGTTTTAAAACAAAAGCTCATAACGGAATAGTCATGAGCTTTTTAGTTAAACCGGCCTATGTAACAGCAAAAGGTTGCAGCAAGAGAGTACAACATGCATGTTCAGGCAAGAGTCGCAACAACACCGAAGAGATCACTTAAGCTGAAACAGATAAGGCAGCGTCTTTAAATCTAACTTATTAATCTTTGCATCTGCCACCTGAGCTAGCTTAGGCTTAGCATGATAGGCGATACCAAAGTCTGCAGCATGGATCATCGGAATATCATTGGCACCATCACCAATAGCGACTTTTTGCCCAGCCTCTATTTGCCATTGCTGTGCACAGTTAAGCACGGTATCGGCCTTAAACTGCGCATCGACAACTTGACCCGATACACTACCAAGCAATCTCCCCTTAGCAATATCTAGCTCATTGGCAAAAGCGGCATCGAGTGCCAACAGCTGCTTAAGGTGGTTAACAAATGGAGTAAAGCCTCCAGATGCGACCACCGTACGCCAACCATGACTTTTCAGCTCAGCAATCATCTCTTTAAGTCCAGGCATGAGTGGTAACCGGTCACACAAGGCTTCGATAATTTGCGCATCGGCATCGTTAAGTTTCGCCACTCGCGCCCTGAGGCTTTGCTCAAAATCAAGCTCGCCTTGCATAGCAAGCTCTGTCACTTCTGCAACTTCGGCGCCCACTCCAGCCATAACAGCCAGTTCATCGATGCACTCAATCTCTATCGCTGTGGAGTCCATATCCATCACCAGCAAGCCTGGTTGATTAATAACAGGAGCATTGGCAAATAACTCGAATAACTCAACACCAGATAGCGCATTGCAAGCAGCCTGTTGCGCTACAGTGAGTGAAGGTTCAAGACAAACCTCAATACAGGTCAAGTCGCAGTCTCGCTTGATTATTGCAAGGCTTAAATCAACACTTAATGAAGTCAGCCAGTTCTCAACAGCAATCAACTGCGCTTGCCATGCTTTATCGACCGCTTTTTGCGCTGAAAAAAATACCACTCGATAGCGTGAAAAGCTTAACGGGCACTCAGCTTCATTATGGCGAGAAAATCTTTGTTTCCCAGCAATTAAAGACGTGCTACTTTCGGTGTTTAACCAAGCAAAAACAGTAGATTGACTCGCATTTTTCATTAGTTATGACTCTCCAACTATCGAGTACAGACATAATCAATTATGATTAAGTGAGTACACAACAAATTAAGGGTTTCAGTGTTCTATTTAAAAGGCCTAAAAAAGAGCCATCGAATAAGTCGATTATTGCAGATCATGGTTGCTATCGCATTATTCATCGGTCTCGATCAGTTGTGGGAAACTAGCCTACTACAAGGGCAGCAGCTTCTAAAGTCCCAAACAGAAAAGATGGCAAGATTACTGGTGCAGCAAACCGCTTATGGCGCTGCACCGGCATTACAGTTAGAAAATGACGAGCAGCTGCAATGGCTTGCTCAAGCGCTTGTTTTAGATCCTAAAGTCATGTCTGCCAGCATCTTTAGTGAAGATGGCGTGAGACTCTCCTTTGCCCAAAGCGTTATCGATGAGGACTTAGAGCCAGAATCAACAGAGCTAACCAATGCATTAGCACAATACCCGCCTTATGTTGAGGCAGTCTCTCAAGATGGTAAAAACTTGGGTTATGTTGAGGTGCGCCTAGAACCTAGGTATTTCTTCAATGAAATAAAAGAGGCTCACCAAATCAACATGGAGCAGCAACAGATGATGCTGCTTATTGCTGGTTTGATTGGTATGTTGCTATCTCGTGCCCTGTCGTTTAAACGTGCCGATTTTGATAGACGTAAAGCCAGAGTCAAACTCAGGCAAATACTCACAAAGAAAAATGAAAAAGCCGCCGCGAAGGCTGCCAAGAAACAAGCTGCGGAAGATAAAAAGCGCGCAAAAAGCACTGAGACAACTGAAGTCACTTCCAGTATCGAGCCTAAGACCAGTGAAGCTAACTTAATAGAAATCAGTTCATCTACATCTGAGCAAGTAGGGAGTGGAAATGGAAATGAAACCGAAGTCGTAAAACACACGCCTAAAACAGAAACAGTAAAACCAAGCAATGCTAATGCTCAAATCGAATCTGAGCCAAAGCGGCGCCCTGGATTTGAGTCGGAATTTGAGTCGGAATCAAGCTCAAAGTCAAGCTCAAAGTCACAATTAGCGCCAAAGCTAACGTTAGAGCCTGAGCCTTCAGCAACGTCAGCAACGTCAGCAACGTCAGCAACGTCAGCAACGTCAGCAACGTCAGCAACAATGCTAAAGCCAGTCTCGACACCAGTCCCAAAAAAGGCAGCTGCGACTAATACCAGCCAGTTAAAAAAGCAAAGTGCTGCAGAGGAACCCCCTGCGGTGAAACCTAGAGCCAAGCCAAAGACGAAGGTAAAACCTAAGGCTAAGGCAGAATCTAAGACTGCAGAAAAGCCTAAAGCGCCTGCAAAACCAAAGACTAAAGCTGAGCCAGTAACAGAGGCCGAAGCTAAGCCAAAACCAAAGCCGAAGAGTGAGTAACAATAACTCTAGCGCTTTTTAAAAGCACCAGTACTTGCCTGTAGACTGAAAACAAAAACGGACGCATAAGCGTCCGTTTTTCACACTGCAGTCAACGACTGCGAAGTTTAGCGATTACAGAGTAATAGCAGCTTCTAGTGTCATTTCGATCATTTCGTTGAAGGTTGATTGACGCTCATCAGAAGAGGTCTTTTCACCTGTACGGATATGATCAGATACAGTAACAACACACAAGGCTTTAGCACCGAACTCTTTCGCTACGCCGTATAGACCAGCAGCTTCCATTTCGACACCAAGAACGTCCATCTTTTCCATCACGTCAAACATTTCTGGATCTGGCGTGTAGAATAGGTCTGCTGAGAAAACGTTACCAACGCGGTACTTAGTACCTTTTGCATCAGCAGCTTTAACAACAGCAGCTAGTAGGCTGTAATCACAAATAGCTGCGAAATCTTGGCCTTTGAAACGTAAACGGTTAACTTGTGAGTCAGTACAAGCACCCATACCGATAATCACGTCACGTACTTTAACGTCAGTGCTGATCGCGCCACAAGTGCCAACGCGGATTAGGTTCTTAACGCCGTAGTCTTTAATCAATTCAGTTGCGTAGATTGAGCAAGAAGGAATACCCATGCCTGAGCCCATAACTGAAATACGAACGCCTTTGTAAGTACCAGTAAAGCCTAGCATGTTACGTACGTCAGTCACTTGCTCAACGTTTTCTAGAAACGTTTCAGCAATGTACTTAGCGCGTAATGGATCGCCTGGAAATAACACTGTATCGCCAAATGCACCGTCTACTGCATTAATGTGTGGTGTAGCCATCAGAATAACCCCTATTTATATTTTTAGACCGTCGTAATCAACTTAAGTCTTGTTTACTAGCGGCCCAATCTGAGCCGCCAAATTTAAATTCCGTAACCGTTTATAAGCGAATAAATGATTCGCCATATTCCATTGGTTCGAGCTTAAAGTAGCTGGCAATGGATTGCCCCATATCAGCAAAGCTGTTTCGCAGCCCTAATGAACCAGGCTCAAGGCCTGCACCATAGGCTAAAACTGGTACACGTTCGCGAGTATGATCACTGCCTGGCCAAGTTGGATCACAACCGTGATCTGCCGTTAGCAGCAAGAAATCATCTTCATCGAGTAACGCTAAAATCTCAGGTAAGCGAGAGTCAAAATACTCAAGGCTACGTGCGTAACCCGCTACGTCGCGACGATGACCATAATGCGAATCAAAGTCTACGAAGTTAGTAAATACAATAGTATTTTCACCCGCTTGTTTAACTTGCTCTAATGTCGCATCAAACAAGGCTTCAAGACCTGTCGCTTTAACTTTTTTGGTAATACCGCAATGTGCATAAATATCAGCAATCTTACCTACGCTGACCACTTCGCCACCGGCTGCTTTAAGTTTATCAAGCACTGTGGGTGCAGGTGGCTCAACCGCGTAATCGCGGCGATTACCTGTGCGCTCGAAATCACTTGCGCAAGTTCCCACAAATGGACGCGCAATAACACGACCGATGTTGTAATCGCTAAGCTCTTCACGGGCAATGATACAAAGCTCATAAAGCTTCTCAAGACCAAAGCTCTCTTCGTGACATGCAATCTGGAAAACAGAGTCAGCCGATGTATAGAAAATTGGCTTGCCGGTGCGCATATGCTCTTCGCCAAGCTCTTCTAAAATTATCGTACCTGAAGAGTGGCAGTTACCAAGAAACTCAGTTAGACCGGCTCTTGCAAGGATTCTATCAGTTAGCTCTTTTGGAAAAGAGTTCTGCTTATCGCCAAAGTAACCCCATTCATAAAGAACAGGTACGCCAGCCATTTCCCAGTGCCCACTTGGTGTATCTTTACCAGAACTTAACTCGTCAGCATGGCCATATGCCCCAATGATCTCTACATCATCACCAAAGCCAGCAGGAAACTCACCGGTGCTCTCTTTTGATGCATGACCAAGACCTAGTCGAGCTAGGTTAGGCAGTTTTAATGGGCCTTCACGACCATCATTTGCCTTACCTTCAGCACACGCTTTAGCGATATTGCCAAATGTGTTTGAACCCACATCACCAAAGGCATGCGCGTCGTGCGCTTCACCTATGCCGAATGAATCTAGCATCATGATTATAGTACGTTTCATAAACTGTGCTCCGTTACAGATCTGACTCGCGGATATAACGATAAATTTCCGGAGTTTTGTCTGGTTTGGTATCGCCAATATGAATCGCTTTTTTCACTGCAGCTTGTGCTTCAGCAAAGGCGTCTTCAGATTGAGCATGAATAAATGCAATAGGCTTATCAGCGTTAATCTCATCACCTAGTGCGCAAACTTTAGAAAGTCCGACGCTGTAATCGAGAGTATCCCCAGGTTTACGGCGACCACCGCCCAAGGTAACGACTGCAAGTCCAAGTTCTCGGGTATCCATTGCCGATGCAAAACCGGCTTTGTCTGCATACACTGGACGAATAATTTGAGAATCAGGTAGGTACTTGCTGTAGTTCTCAACAAAATCTGCTGGACCGCCTAAACCTGACACCATGCGACCAAAGATCTCTGCCGCTTTACCGTTATCCAGTACTGCGTTGAGTTTTACGCGCGCTTCAGCCTCAGTACTGGCGATCCCGCCTAGCACTAACATCTCAGCACATAGACCCATGGTCACTTCATACAGACGCGGGTTACGGTAAGCACCCGTCATAAAGTCGACCGCTTCTTTCACCTCTACAGCGTTACCGGCACATGAAGCCAGTACTTGGTTCATATCAGTTAGCAATGCAGTTGTCTTAGTGCCCGCTCCGTTTGCGACTGCGGTAATACTGCGTGCGAGCTCTTCAGAGGCTTCATAAGTCGGCATAAATGCGCCAGTACCGACTTTGACGTCCATCGCCAAAGCATCAAGACCTGCGGCAAGCTTTTTAGAAAGAATAGAAGCTGTGATTAAAGAGATAGACTCTACGGTCGCGGTATTATCACGAATAGAATAGAAACGCTTGTCAGCTGGAACGAGATCACCTGTTTGACCAATAATGGCCACACCCGCTTCTTTTACAACTTTGCGGAACAGCGCACTATCAGGTTCGGTATTATAGCCAGGAATGGCATCGAATTTATCGAGCGTACCGCCTGTATGGCCTAGACCCCGGCCAGAAATCATCGGCACATAACCACCACAAGCAGCAGCCATTGGGCCTAACATCAAACTAATGACATCTCCCACACCACCGGTTGAGTGCTTATCAATAATTGGACCATTAAGGTCGAGCGATTTCCAGTCTAGTACTGTGCCAGAATCGCGCATCGCCGTAGTAAGCGCAATTCGTTCATCCATGTTCATGTCGTTGAAATAGACCGCCATGCCTAGGGCTGCGATCTGACCTTCTGAAACAGTATTGTTGGTGATACCGTTGACGAAGAATTGGATCTCTTCAGTCGAAAGAACTTCAGCATTACGTTTTTTACGAATAATTTCTTGAGCTAAAAACATGTACTACCTCCAAGAGTGTAACTGAGTTCCTAATAAATAGTGCTTTCAGTTAGCATTCCGCTAAAGGGAATCAAAAGTCGTAATATTGTTACATACTAACGAACTTTTGATACACCTAATTAGATTTAGATCACACTTAACAACAAGCTTAATCAGTAAAGATTAGTAACCTTGTGCACCTTGTGGTGCGTCACCTAGCTCGAGTGTATGAAGAAGGTTAGTCAACAGGCTTGAAGCGCCGAAACGGAATGTCGCAGGCGTCGCCCAGTCATCACCTAGAAGACGAGCCGCAACACCTAAAAACTCTGCAGCAGCTGCAGCATCTTTTACGCCGCCAGCTGGCTTAAAGCCAACTTTAGGGTTCTTTTCGCTGATCACTGTCATCATGATCTCAGCGGCTTCCAGTGTTGCGTTAACAGCAACTTTACCCGTAGATGTCTTGATAAAGTCAGCACCCGCATCGATTGATAGCTCAGATGCTTTACGGATAAGAGCTGGATCGGCTAATACGCCAGACTCGATGATAACTTTTAGAATTGCATCTTCACCACAAGCTTCTTTACAGGCTTTAACTAGCTCGAAACCAACCGTTTCGTTGCCAGCCATTAGTGCGCGGTATGGAAATACTACGTCAACTTCGTCGGCGCCGTAGGCAACTGCTGCGCGAGTCTCTAGTACTGCGATAGCAATATCGTCGTTACCGTGTGGGAAGTTAGTCACTGTTGCGATTTTAATATCGTCGCCATCAATTTCATTTAGGGTTTTACGCGCAATAGGAATAAAGCGAGGGTAAATACAGATAGCGGCAGTGTCGCCTGCTGGCGTCTTAGCTTTATGACATAGGTCGATTACTTTTTGTTCGGTATCGTCGTCATTAAGCGTTGTAAGGTCCATTAAACTAATGGCTTGTTGTGCTGCTTTTTTTAAGTCGCTCATAATAGCTCTCCGAGAAAGATTCAAATAATTAATTTAAAACAGAAAATTATCGCACGGCGATGCCTTGAACTGGCTTATTTTGATTATTGTTATGGGCCGGGCCTTCGGGCATTACCGAATTACATGTTAAGCATCATTTAACGCTTAACATCAAAATACTATTCAGGTATCCAACGTTGTAAACTCAATTGAGCGCAACCATCCTGACACTAGTGTCACGACTTGAATCCATGAAGACCGGGAAGGGAAATTGAAACTGCTTATTTCAGCCTTTCCGCGAAAAATCCATTTTAGCGCGTAGTAAATCTTATCAAACTAACAATAAATTACTCATCATATTTTGTGATGAGTCATTAATGCTTACATAAACAAACTGTACTTAAACACTTATTAAAATAAGACTCTTAAATATAGCTGATGCTTAGGTAAAAATTAACCCGTTGACATGACAATATTAGTTCAAATTTACAATAATATTTAAACGTTAAAATAGTTGGATTTGAGTTGTAAGATAGAGCCGCGAATATCGCGGCTCTGTCGTCTATTTACACAGTTTTAAGCCAACGCTTTAAGCGATGCTTAGAACTTGTAAGTAGCTGAGAAATAGTGGCTTACACCAGAAGATTCAAAAGCATCAGAATCTTTGATCAAGTAAATATCGTTATAAGCTTTTAGACCGTAACCCAGTGCGAATTGCTCTGAATGCCAGTAAAGGCCAAAGAATGCTGCGCCACCAGAAGTAGCTTGTGAGTTACCACGGTATTCGTTGTCAGCACCGAACTGGTAATCAACATAACCCTGGAAAGAGATGAATGAACCATTATCAAAGTTGATGAAAGGCTTGAACCAGTTAGCAGAGAATTGGTAACCGTTCCACTCTTTAGCGTTTAGGTCATAAAGGCCGTATAGGTTCATACCAGTCTTGCCTAACCAAGGTACTTCAACATCGGCACCAACACCCCAGAAAGAGTTATTTACGTAACCAAAAGCTGGATTTTGATCATAACCACCACCCCAGTTAAACAGAGTAGAGATATAAACCTCTTTGATTGGGCCAACTGATAAATCCATGCCAGTCAATGCATCTAGCGAGATACGTGGCGCAAACTTCATGAACATTTTTGCTTTGCCGGTTTTATCACTTGAGTCACGCTCAGAAGGGTTAAACACGTCAACATAACCGTATAGGTCAAAAATGCCTGAACGACCACCGAATTCCATCTCTAGGTAGTCGTGACCACTTGGTGCATCTGGAGAGCGAGGTAGCTCTTCAAGAGCATACATGTAGTTAAACTGCATCCAGCTGTAATCACCAGCATGGATATCATCACCACGGTCAGCAGCGAAAGTAGGTGCAGCAAAAGTAGCGGCAACAGCAGTAGCAGCTAGTGCTAAAGTTTTAACGTTTTTCATCATCAACCCCATTTTTATTTATGGTTTGCTGCGCTTCTTTATTGAAGAGTCAGCGTTTCTTTTTTATGGCGCGCATTCTACTTTATTTACGTCAAACATCAACATGATTAATGTAAAAATGCGAACACTAAGTTTTAACATTCGAACAACTTTGTGATTTTAAGGCCGAATATGCTGCCTAATCACTATTATTGTCTTATTTAAGTCGAAATAATCCCTAACCCTAGTTATTGATCATTTCAAAGAACACTTAGTTTGGAAAACGATTGATTTAATATAGCGCTAGCCAAAAGGTGGATAGCGCTTAGACTGGGCAATGAATGCCCAGTCTAATAGAGGCTTACAACGCTAAGAATAAACCAGCGAGTGTTGCGCTCATTAAGTTAGCTAGAGAACCTGCGATAACCGCACGGATACCAAGCTTAGCTAGGTC
The DNA here is from genome assembly GCF_052977065.1 of Shewanella sp. 125m-1. Lineage (NCBI taxonomy): Bacteria > Pseudomonadati > Pseudomonadota > Gammaproteobacteria > Alteromonadales > Shewanellaceae > Shewanella > Shewanella sp. 125m-1. The sequence goes on along the minus strand of NZ_JBRILT010000009.1, from coordinate 64,657 downwards.
ATGACGACGAGTCGGAGCCATAGAACCTAGACCACCAAGTAGAATCGCAATTGAAGATAAGTTAGCGAAACCACATAGAGCGAAAGAGATAATCGCTTTAGTACGGTCAGACATTGCTACACCAGTCTCAGCAACAACCATACCGCCATCAGCAAGATCTTTTAGGTATGGAGCAAAGTTTAGGTAAGCAACAAATTCGTTAATGACAATCTTCTGACCGATGAAAGAACCAGCAACAAGTGCTTCGTTCCAAGGTACACCGATAAGGAATGCTAGAGGCATGAAGATATAACCTAGAATTAATTCTAGTGTTAAGCCTTCCATACCGAACCATCCACCGATGCCACCGATAATGCCGTTAACCATAGCAATCAAGCCAACGAATGCTAAAAGCATTGCACCAACGTTAAGTGCTAAATGCATACCAGATGAAGCACCTGCAGCCGCAGCGTCAAGAACGTTAGCTGGCTTATCAGGATCTTCTGGTAAGTCGCTCATGTCGTTCTTTGCTTCTTCAGTTTCTGGGTGCATCAGCTTAGCCATTAATAGACCAGCAGGTGCTGCCATGAACGAAGCCGCAACTAGATACTCAATAGGTACACCCATCTGCGCGTAACCAGCCATTACTGAACCCGCAATAGATGCAAGACCACCCACCATTACGGCGAATAGTTCAGAGTTAGTCATAGTCGCGATAAACGGACGAACAACAAGTGGAGCTTCAGTTTGACCAACGAAGATGTTAGCAGTCGCAGACATAGACTCTGTACGACTTGTGCCCAATGCTTTTTGTAGCGCACCACCGATAATACGGATGATCCACTGCATAACGCCTAAGTAGTAAAGAACTGCGATTAAAGAAGAGAAGAAAACGATGATTGGTAGTACGTTAATGGCAAAAATAAAGCCAACTTTAAAGTTAGCTAAATCACCAAATAAGAAACCAATACCGCTTTGAGCGTATCCAATAACACTAGATACTGCATCTGACATTCCTTGCAAAATGTCTTTACCAACTGGAACGTACAAAACAAAACCACCGAAAGCGGCTTGAATTGCTAACGCACCAAAAACGGTACGCTTGTTAACTGCTTTTCTATTGTTTGATAACCCGAAAGCTATCGCTAGTAAGGTGACCACCCCTACTAAACTCATTAAAATATCCATTAACCATCACCCTATTGTTAATACTTTTTAATTATGTTGTTAACCAACCTTTTTTTACGACCCCGATTATACCCGACCACGTCGGTAAAAGCGTCGTATTGATCAAGTTTTTGAGGTTTTATTTCAATGATTTCGTTGGAATTTCCGGTGCGCGGAACATCTGTTTGAACAGAAAAAAATTAAAGGTCAAAGAGTTGCGTGACATTGAAAAACATCTGTTCGGAAATAAGAACGGCTGATTTATTTTGTAAATTTGCTATTTTTTTGATTATTTCAGGCAAAATTAGCGGGGTATTACGATTCGTTTGACTGCGTTTAGGGGCCATAGCAGGTGAATCGGTTTCTAAAACGAATGATTCTAGCGGTAACTTTGCTACTGTTTGTTGCAGCTTAGGTGCATTATCATTGAGCAACAAACCCCCAATGCCTAGCTTGTAACCTAAATTAACATATTGCATTGCTAGTTCGGGGCCACCATAGAAACCATGAATGACGCCCGTTTTCACTAAGCTCTCGCTTCTAAGGCACTTAATCACTTCTTCATGTGCTCTTACCGCATGCATAATGAGAGGCAACTCAAATTCTTTTGCTAAGCTGATTTGAGCTTTAAACACCATCATTTGTGTTGCGAAATTACTTTTATGTAACTTATCTAGGCCACATTCACCGATTGCAACTAATCTAGGGTCATCTCTATAGTAAGTAAGTAAAGCACGTAACTTTTGAATGTCATTATCTGTTGTACTTTCGCAATACCAAGGATGGATCCCTAAACTAAAAAAACAGTTATATTGCTTAGCCACTTCGATTTGCCGTCCCCATCGCTCAGGAGAGACACCTGGGATAACAACCGCCTTAATACCTGCAGCTTGCATATCATCAAATAGCGAGCCCCTATCGCAATCAAACTCTGGAAAGTCGATATGGGCATGACTATCAATAATAGGCTGTACGTAAACACCCGCATTAGTCATCGCTTGAGCTCGCTTACGTTATCTGCTGACTGCTGATAAACGCCATGAAGCTGTTGCTTATCATGTTCAGTTTTAGACTCTGACTGCACTGTGGATAATTGAGCTGGAGTTAACTGCGCTGGGGGTAATGGTACTTGTTTTAAAGGTTTCCCATTGACCACTACTTTTGCTTCTACTTTAGCTGAACCGCAACTTTTTGAGACCGGCTTTGTTGTTCGCGGAAGCTCAGGTTCTGATAGCAGTGGTGCACAACAACGGCGATTTTCAAGCGTTAAGCCCATCCGATCACACCATTGAATGTATTTATGCCATAACCGTCTTATATATCGCATACACCCTCCTCAAAACGCTGATAGAGTCAATCACAAGCTGATAACTATTACATAATTAGTATACATAGCATAAGAGCCACTGAGCTTAAAAACAAAACCCCAAGCTAGGCTTGGGGTTAAAAATAACAGCTTAATATAAAAAGCGCGTATGACTGTTAGTTTTCGCGTGTCTTAGCGAACTCAATATCAGGATAACGTTCCATCGACAGATTAAGATTAACCATAGTCGGTGCAATGTAAGTCAAGTTATCACCACCATCCAACGCTAAGTTCATGCTGCACTTACGTTTGAATTCATCAAGCTTCTTGTGATCATCACAATAGACCCAACGAGCGGTAGCCACACTGATAGCCTCGTAAATAGCTTCTACTTTATACTCAGTCTTTAAACGACCGACAACAACTTCGAACTGAAGCACACCCACGGCGCCTACGATCAAGTCATTACTGTCCAGTGGTCTAAATACCTGTACGGCGCCCTCTTCTGAAAGCTGGACCAGTCCTTTAAGCAATTGCTTTTGCTTCAGAGGGTCACGTAAACGTATGCGTCTAAACATTTCTGGTGCAAAGTTTGGTACACCAGTAAAGCGAAGCTTCTCACCTTGGGTAAAAGTATCACCAATTCGAATCGTACCATGGTTATGTAAGCCGATAATATCACCAGGATATGCAGCCTCAGCACGGTTACGATCGCCGGCCATAAAGGTCAACGCGTCGCTCACGTTTACGTCTTTACCTAGACGTACGTGATGCATCTTCATGCCCTGCTCATAACGACCTGAACAAATTCGCATAAAGGCCACACGGTCACGATGCTTAGGATCCATGTTTGCCTGGATCTTAAACACGAAACCACTGAACTTTTCTTCATCAGGCAGCACGTCGCGCACTTCTGTTTCGCGGGGCTGAGGTGTTGGAGCCCACTCAACGATACCGTCAAGAATATGGTCAACACCGAAGTTGCCTAACGCTGTACCGAAGTAAACAGGTGTCAATTCGCCTTTTAAGAATAGTTCGTGGTCAAATTCATGTGAAGCGCCAACAACCAATTCCATCTCATCGCGAATTTCAGCGGCATAGCTACCAATCGCTTCATCAAGCTCTGGGTTATCCAAACCTTTAATGATACGAGAATCTTGAATGGTATGACCCATGCCACCTTTGTACAAGATCACTTCATCGCGCAATAGGTGATAAACACCTTTGAACTCTTTACCTGCACCGATTGGCCAAGTGATAGGGGCACACTTAATGTTCAGCACCTCTTCCACTTCATCCATCAATTCGATTGGATCGCGAATATCACGGTCAAGTTTGTTCATGAAGGTCACAATAGGCGTATCACGTAGGCGTGTAACTTCCATTAGCTTAATAGTACGTTGCTCTACACCTTTAGCAGAGTCAATCACCATCAGACATGAGTCAACCGCCGTTAATGTACGGTAGGTATCTTCAGAGAAGTCTTCGTGACCAGGCGTATCTAGCAGGTTCACCAGCGCATCGTGATAAGGAAACTGCATTACAGAAGTCGTAATTGAGATCCCGCGATCTTTTTCCATCTCCATCCAGTCAGACTTAGCGTGCTGACCTGATTTCTTGCCCTTTACGGTACCCGCTTTTTGTAACGCGTTGCCGAATAAAAGAACCTTTTCAGTAATGGTGGTTTTACCCGCATCTGGGTGAGAGATGATGGCGAAAGTGCGACGTTTGTCGACCTCAACTTTATTGCCTGACATGTTTACCTGTAATTCTGGGAGTTCACAAAGGCCGCAATTATAGCCGTTCACCTATATTTTGGCTACCAAACTAGAGCGTAAAATCAGTATGGGGAGGATTTGTAAATGACGGCCTATAAAAAAGCCTCCATCAGGAGGCTTATTTATAGGCAGCCCGCGCTAATTTGCCGCAGGCTGCAATATTTGGTTTATTCTGGCAAGCTCGAGTCGAGCGTACCTATGCTCAACAAAATCATAGATATTAGTGGCTAATGCTAATCTGAAATAGTTCGCAGCTTCGACGTTTTCGCCACGTTTTTGCGCTATTTTCGCCATATAAAAATACGCTTCACAAAGGCGCTCAGCATATTCATTCGGGTGTTTTAATCCCTCTTTTGCCAGGCTAAAGATCTGCTCTTTACTCTTTTGCCCTAAATAATAATCCACCAAGGCAGTTGCCCAAGCATTAGCTTGCAGCTTAGTGCGATTATTCGCTAATTGCGTTTGAGCAGCCAGTTCATCCACTTCACGTTCGGCTAAGTATAACCACAACACTCGATAACCATCTGATGGATCACGAGCATAAAAGTCGTTCATATCAGAGACAGCAAGTTCCATCCTTTCGCCATAATAAAGTGAAATCCCTCTATTAAGGTAAGCATAGTCATAACCTGGTGACAGCTCTAAAACAGCGTCAAATGCTTCATAAGCGCTTTCAAATTCACTTTCTTGAGTGTAATAAATACCAAGGAAGTTATAGGCATCTGCGAGATTAGGTTGAAGTTTTAGCGCTTGATGAAAATCAATGCGGCTTAGTATACGCAGGCCCACGCGGTCATAGATAACACCACGGTCATAATGAAATCGTGCGCGTTGTTCAGGCGTTAGCTCAACAGATGCCAAAATCTCATTCAATTTTGCTAAGGTGATTTCTAATTTATAATCAGGAGAAACCGGCGCGACTTTAATCGAAGCTTGTTGTTCGCTTTCGGAAGTTGATACACATCCTGTTAGCAGCATACTCACGCTTGCCATAGCCACGACCACGGCAGTTCGCATCTTTTGATTCATCCATTTAACCTTTTGAGTTCACCAATAGCTCCAATCATAGCAACCCCTATTCACTACTGCTATCAAGGATTTGAAAATATTCCAATTAGTGTTGCTTATTTCATCAAGATATTTTTTACAGGCACAAAAAAGGAGGCCATAGGCCTCCTTTTATTTAAAGTGCTAGTGCTTACTCAGCAGCTGGCGCTTCAGCTTTAGGTGCAGCTTCTTTCATAGAAAGACGTACACGGCCTTGGCGGTCAACTTCCATCACTTTAACTTTAACGTCTTGACCTACTTCTAGGTAGTCTGACACATTCGCAACACGCTCTTCAGCGATTTGTGAAATATGAACTAGACCATCTTTACCAGGAAGAATCGTTACGAAAGCACCGAAGTCTACGATACGAACAACTTTACCGTTGTAAACTGTACCCACTTCAACTTCTGCAGTGATCTCTTCAATACGACGGATAGCTTCTTTAGTCGCATCACCGTTTGAAGAAGCAATTTTCACTGTACCATCGTCATCAAGTTCGATTGTAGTACCGGTTTCTTCAGTAAGTGCACGAATTGTCGCACCACCTTTACCAATAACATCACGAATTTTCTCTGGATTGATCTTGATTGTTGTAATACGTGGAGCATGCTCAGAAATATCACCACGGTGACCTGAGATAGCTTGGTCCATTACGTTTAGGATATGAACACGTGCGCCGTATGCTTGCTGTAGAGCAATCTGCATGATCTCTTTAGTGATACCTTCGATCTTGATATCCATCTGCAGCGCAGTAATACCGTCGCGAGTACCAGCAACTTTAAAGTCCATGTCACCTAAGTGATCTTCATCGCCTAGGATGTCAGAAAGAACAACGAAATCGTCGCCTTCTTTAACTAGACCCATTGCGATACCCGCAACAGAAGTCTTGATTGGAACACCTGCATCCATAAGAGCAAGAGACGTACCACAAACTGAAGCCATAGAGCTTGAACCGTTAGATTCAGTGATTTCAGATACAACGCGAACGCTGTATGGGAACTCTTCAGCTGTTGGCATAACAGCGTTAATACCACGCCATGCTAGCTTACCGTGACCAATTTCACGACGCTTTGGAGAACCAACCATGCCTGTTTCACCAACAGAGTATGGAGGGAAGTTGTAGTGAAGCATAAAGCGGTTAGTGTACTCGCCCATGATGCTATCAATCTTCTGTGCATCACGTTCCGTACCAAGAGTACAAGTTACTAGCGCTTGAGTTTCACCACGAGTGAATAGTGAGCTACCGTGAGTACGTGGAAGAACACCAGCCATCACGTTAAGTGCACGAACCATATCTGGTTCACGACCATCGATACGTGGGTTACCCGCGATAATACGGCTACGAACCACTTTCTTCTCTAGGCTAGCTAGAAGACCGTCGATTTCACGTGTATTAGCATCTGGATTTTCAGCCAACAATGCTTCTTTAGCTGCTGTTTTAACAACACCTACTTGAGCGTAACGATCTTGCTTAACTTCAATCTGGTAAGCTTCAGTTAAACCTGCTTCAGCCAAACCTTTGATCTTAGCAACAAGCTCTTGGTCTTGAACTGGTGCAGCCCATTCCCATACAGGCTTGTTCACTTCAGCTTGTAGCTCTTTGATAGCTTTGATAACAACTTGCTGCTGGTCGTGACCATAAACAACCGCACCTAACATGACTTCTTCAGGCAATGCGCTTGCTTCAGACTCAACCATCAATACTGCACTTTCAGTACCGGCAACAGATAGCTCAAGCTGGCTGTCAACTAACTGAGATACAGTTGGGTTTAAGATGTATTCGCCGTTTACATAACCAACACGAGCTGAACCTAGTGGACCGTTAAATGGAATACCAGAGATAGACAGTGCTGCAGAAGTACCAATCATAGAGATAACTTCTGGGCTGATTTCTGGATCAACTGAAACAACAGTAATGATAACCTGAACTTCGTTTTTAAAGCCGTTCGGGAATAGTGGGCGGATTGGACGGTCAATTAGACGTGCAGTCAGCGTTTCACCTTCAGATGGACGACCTTCACGCTTAAAGAATCCACCAGGGATCTTACCGGCTGCGTATGTTTTTTCCTGGTAATTAACGGTTAGCGGGAAAAAGTCACGGCCTGGCTCTTCAAACTTCTTGCCAACAACAGTTACTAAAACTGTTGTATCACCCATACTTGCCAAAACAGCTGCATCTGCTTGACGCGCGATAACCCCAGTCTCTAATGTGACTGTGTGCTGACCATATTCAAAACTCTTTACGATTGGATTCACGTGAACCATTCCTTAATATTTAATTACCTTAATTACGCGCGTAAGTATACTGCAAGTTTATTCAATAGATAAAGAGAATAGATTGATGACAAAGCGGAATCTTTTCTCTAAAGTGGTTTCATTCGGTAAAAAACATGTACAACGTAAACATAAAGCAATCAACACTACAAAAATAAGTCATTGATATAAAGGACAAGAGTTGATGGAGCAGCGCTTTAAATCCCTCACGTGGAAACAGACTATTTTGGTCGTATCTGCAACGCTATTTTTTGCCGTTGCCATCTTTCTTATTGAGATTTCTCTGCTCGTTATTAACGCCCGCCATGAGTTAACCGATACCCAGCGCGAACTACTGGATTCCGTCGAACAACCTGCAACAAATGCAGTCTGGGCGTTAGATGATGTACTTGCCGTGCAAACAATACAAGGGATCTTAAAAGTTGAGCATGTAAGCTCTGCAATAATGGATTTAGAAGACGGTAGTCGGTTCGTGTCAGTCAGTAACGGTCCCGGAGCGGCTAATGCTGAAGTGTATAGCGAAATTAGCGCTGCGCTTTTTGGTGATTTCAAACAGCTATCCCGCTCGCTGTATCGACCATTTTATGTTGACAGTAATGGTAACGAAGAACTGATTGGTACCTTAACGGTCTTTTATGACACCCAAGAGCTCACCAGTTCATTAATATCAACTTTGCGCTTCAGCCTTTGGGCTACCTTAGCGAGAGCATTTTTGCTCACACTGGTATTGTCGGTATTATTTCACCGATTTTTAACCCAACCTATTGCTCGCATCAGTGAGTCTATCGACAACATAGACCCGGAGTCTCCTGCGAGAAACCTACTACCCATAGACAGTGCTCACTGTAATGATGAACTCGGGCTCGTCACCTCTAAGCTAAATCAAATTTTGGTTCAATTTGATAATACTCAAAATAAATTACGCAAAATGGCAACCCGAGATCCCTTAACGGGCTTGCCGAACCGCACTTTGCTTTTAGAAACCATCGCGGTAACCATTGGGCGAGCAAAAAAACAGCAATGTCAATTCGTACTGCTATTTATTGACTTAGACCGATTCAAAAATGTAAATGACTCATTAGGCCATGAGATTGGCGATCAGTTTTTGATCCGTGTAGCCCGTACCTTAGAGCTTGCTGTTGGCCAAATGGGCACTGTTGCTAGATTAGGGGGCGATGAGTTTGTGGTACTCGCGGATGGTTTAGAGTCACCAAGCCAAGCGGCTGAGTTTGTCGATAAGCTGCTAATACAACTGAATAACCCTATGCAACTCAATGAGCATACTGTGCACCCGGCGGCCTCGGTAGGTATCGCCATCTACCCAGACGATGGCCTGCGGGCAGAAGATCTAATTCGCCATGCAGATATCGCCATGTACAGTGCAAAAGCTGCAGGGTCGAACCAGTGGGCTTTCTTTAAATCCCAAATGACCGAAAGAGCAGCCGTTCGCTTAAGAACCGAAGCATCCTTACATGACGCACTAAAAAACAATGAATTCTTACTCCATTTTCAGCCTAAACTCGATATAAAAACCGGAGAGGTTATTGGCTGTGAAGCACTGATCCGCTGGCAAAAAGATGGACGTTTAATCAGTCCAATATCTTTCATTCCTGTGGCTGAAGAGACTGGTATCATTATACCTATCGGGCGCTGGGTAATTGAGCAAACCTGTAAGACGATTAGAGATTGGCAAATGCGTTATAATTTCTCACTACCTATTGCAATTAATGTCGCTCCTCAGCAGTTTCTAGACGCCAGTATTGTGCCCGATATTAAGCAAGCGACACTACGCTATCAAATCGCTCCAGAGCTGTTAGAGATTGAGATAACTGAGACCTCTCTAATGAGTGATATCGAGTCGTCCATTATCAAACTTAGAGAGCTAAAGAGTGCGGGGTTTGGGATTGCGGTTGATGATTTTGGTACCGGGTATTCTTCGTTGTCGTACCTTCGTCGCCTGCCCATTACCACCATGAAAATTGATCGTTGTTTTGTGTCCGATCTACCAGAGGAAAGTGCTATCGCGTCAACCATCTTGATGCTCGGTAAGCAGCTTGACTTAAACATTGTGGCTGAGGGAATTGAAAGTGAGCAACAACTAGCCTGGTTGCAGGAGCGTGGCTGCCAAATAGGCCAAGGGTTTTACTTTAGTAAGCCTTTGCCAATAGAAGAGTTTGAAGAAAAATACATTGCAACCAATCGAACTTCACTTATCAGCTAAAACGTTCAGGATTAAAACCAACAGGTATATCTTCAGCTAAAGCACCCTGCATACCAACAGCTATAAACTGGCGAATGGCGGCTTATAGCCGAAAGTCAGGCACAAAAAAAGGAGGCTTGGCCTCCTTTTAATAGATCAGACGTTAAAATTAACGACGTAGACCTAACTTCTTGATTAGCTCTTGGTAGCGAACGTTTTCAGTACGCTTAAGGTATGCAAGAAGCTTACGACGAGTGCTAACCATACGTAGTAGACCACGACGTGAATGGTGATCGTGGATGTGCTCTTTGAAGTGACCTTGTAGGTGGTTGATCTGCGCAGTTAGCAGAGCAACTTGAACTTCAGAAGAACCAGTATCATTTTCACAACGACCAAATTCAGCTAGGATTTGAGCTTTAGCTTCAACACTTAGTGACATTTCTATCTCCAAAATATTACATTAAAAAATCTTTAGCCGATCACTAACTCAGCCAAAGGGGCGCGCCATTCTACCCATTTAGACTTTGGGTAGCAAGATTAATCTAGGAATAAGTCCTCAATTAATCTTGTTGCTCTCTTAGTACGATAAGTCTCTTAGGGGCAAGCTGTCCATCATCGTTCATTTGTCCGATACCAACAAACTGACGAGATTCGCCGATAGTGATACGAACTAACTCATCAACCGGTAAGTTGGCCACCTGTACAGGGTTACCGTTCATCAAGTAAGTAGCAAGTTCGTCAGAGACGTTTATCTCTTTGAAACCACTTACCGCGGTATCCATAGGTAACAAGAGTGGATCGAGCACTTCAGACAGTGATAAAGACTCATCTTCAGCTTTCGTCACAAGTTCTTCAAGCTGTTTAAGCGACACCATCTTATCGTATGGGTAACCGGCAACTTGTGTGCGACGTAGCATGATAACGTGAGCACCACAGCCTAGCATCTCGCCCAAATCGTCAGTGATTGTACGGATGTAAGTGCCTTTAGAGCAATGGATATCCAAGGTCAACTCATCACCTTCAAGGCTGATAAAATTTAACTCAAACACATTGATAGGGCGTGCTTCACGGGGGACTTCAATTCCCTCGCGAGCGTACTTATACAAAGGCTGACCTTGGTACTTGAGCGCCGAGAACATAGACGGGACTTGCATCGTCTCACCGCGAAAATAATCCAGTGCTGTATCAAGCTGTTCTTGAGTGAAGTTAACTTCTCTTGTTTGAACAACTTCACCATCAGAGTCGCTGGTATCGGTACGTTGCCCAAGCTTTGCAGTCACTAAGTAACGTTTATCCGCATCAAGTAGGTGCTGCGAAAACTTCGTCGCTTCACCTAAGCAAATAGGTAACATGCCCGTTGCTAGCGGATCAAGAGCACCGGTATGGCCAGCCTTATTTGCATTAAAAAAGCGTTTCACTCTTTGTAATGCAAAGTTAGAACTCATACCAGTATCTTTATCTAACAGTACAATACCGTCGATAAAACGACCGCGAGAACGACGTGCCATTACTTATCGCCCTCTTCCTTTGTATCATCTTTCGCAGCATCAGGTTCAATACCGTGTTGCTTCTGCTTTGCTTCGTCATTGCTGATAACGCGGCTAACTAAGTTAGACATGCGCATACCTTCAACAAGCGAGCTGTCGTAGATAAAGCGAAGTTCAGGCATAACGCGTAACTTCATACGGCCGGCAACCAATGAACGGATGTAGCCTGCTGCTGCATCTAACGCTTCAACTTTCTCTTGAACAAGCTTTTCGTCTTCTTCAAAGAAAGTGACATAGACTTTTGCATAGCTTAAATCGCGAGAAACATCGACATCATTAACCGTCACAAACCCGATTCGTGGGTCTTTCATATCACGTTGTAGCACTTGTGCTAGCTCTTGTTGAAGCTGCTGTGCAATACGACGTGTACGACTAAATTCTTTTGCCATAATATATTTGCCATAAATATTAAGGGCGGCTAACGCCGCCCTTATAAGTAACTAGTTGAATTACAAGGTACGTGCAATTTCTACCGTTTCGAAGACTTCAATCTGATCGCCAACTCTGACGTCATTATAGTTCTTCACACCGATACCACATTCCATACCGTTACGAACATCGCTAACATCGTCTTTAAAGCGACGAAGTGATTCAAGCTCACCTTCGTAGATAACAATGTTGTCACGAAGAACGCGGATTGGAGCGCTACGCTTAATAGTACCTTCGGTCACCATACAACCGGCGATCGCGCCAATCTTAGGAGACTTAAATACATCACGAACTTCAGCAAGACCAATGATCTCTTGCTTAAATTCAGGAGCAAGCAGGCCACTCATTGCGTCTCTAACTTCATCAATCAATTGATAGATGATGCTGTAATAACGTAGGTCAACACTTTCGCTATCAACAACTTTACGCGCCTGTGCATCAGCACGAACGTTAAAGCCGACCATAATTGCATTAGATGCTGCAGCAAGAGTTGCATCAGTTTCAGTTAATCCACCCACACCACGTGCGATGATGTTAACTTTAACTTCGCCAGTTGAAAGCGCATTTAATGAATCACAAATAGCTTCAAGTGAACCTTGAACATCAGCCTTAAGCACGATATTCAACTCTTCGACTTCGCCTTCAGTCATGTTAGCAAACATGTTTTCAAGCTTAGACTTCTGCTGGCGAGCCAACTTAACATCACGGAACTTGCCTTGACGATATAGTGCAACTTCACGTGCTTTACGCTCATCACGTACTACCGTCGCTTCATCACCAGCCGATGGCACACCTGAAAGACCTAAGATCTCTACAGGAATAGATGGGCCAGCTTCAGTAATTGCTTTACCATTCTCATCTCTCATCGCACGGACTTTACCGTACTCAAGACCACATAGAACGATATCGCCCTGCTTCAATGTACCTTCTTGTACAAGAACTGTTGCAACTGGACCACGGCCTTTATCAAGCTTAGATTCAACAACAACACCAGCAGCCATACCTTCACGAACAGCTTTAAGTTCAAGTACTTCAGCTTCTAGAAGAATACCTTCTAATAGCTCATCGATACCATCGCCAGTCTTAGCAGAAACATTAACAAACATGTTGTTTCCGCCCCAATCTTCAGACATAACGCCATGCTGTGAAAGCTCAGACTTAACACGATCAGGATCTGCTTCAGGCTTATCCATCTTGTTAACTGCAACGATTAGCGGAACGCCACCGGCTTTAGCATGTTGAATCGCTTCGATTGTTTGAGGCATAACACCGTCATCAGCCGCAACCACTAGGATTACGATATCGGTAGCCTTAGCACCACGAGCACGCATAGCGGTAAACGCAGCGTGACCAGGAGTATCTAAGAAAGTGATCATGCCATTTTCAGTTTCAACGTGGTACGCACCGATGTGCTGAGTAATACCACCGGCTTCGCCTGAAGCAACTTTCGCGCGGCGAATGTAATCAAGTAGCGATGTCTTACCATGGTCAACGTGACCCATGATAGTGACTACTGGAGCACGAGATTCAGCTAATATATCGCCGTTACGATCAGCAAGTACTTGGTGCTCTAGTTCGTTTTCACGAGTAAGCACAACTTTATGACCCATTTCTTCAGCAACTAACTGCGCAGTTTCTTGATCTAGGACTTGGTTAATTGTAACCATAGAGCCCATCTTCATCATCTGCTTGATAATTTCAGTAGCTTTGATTGACATCTTAGAAGCCAATTCAGAAACTGAAACCGTTTCACCGATGCTGACATCAGCTTTAACCACTGCAGCAGGCTTAGTGAACGCGTGATCCATTGACTCTGGCGCAACGCTACGATTGTTGCTTCGTGAATTACGTGAGTTACGGCTATCACGACGGTTATCTTTACCGCGCTTACCTTTACCTGTTGGCTTACCCGCACCAGCGTTAGCATTCGCGTTAGGGTTATTACCCGCATTAGCAGAAGGCTTGCGTGGACGACGACCGCGCTTTTCAGCGTTCGCATCAGCTGTATCTTCAGCAGCACGTGCCTCAGTAGAGGTCGTCACGTGGTGATCAACTGACTTTTCAGCTTCTTTACGGGCTTTTTCTTCTTCAGCCCAACGCTTTTCGTTTTCTTCCGCTAAACGACGAGCAACTTCTGCAGCTGCTGCAACTTCTTCATCAGCTTTTGCTTTCGCAACTGCGTCTTGAGCGGCTAACAATTTTGCTTCTTCTGCTTTAGCTGCTTTATCTTCAGCATTTTCTTGAACTGGTTTTTCTGTTAACACTTTTGCTTTCGCCTTAGCTTCGGCATCAGCCTTAGCTTTTGCCTTTGCTTCTGCATCCGCTTTAGCTTTTGCTTCCGCGGCAGCCTTAGCTTCTTCAGCAACTTTAGCTTCTTCTGCTTTAGCCGCAGCAGCTAGTTCTGCTTCTGCCGCTTCGTCACGTTTTACGAACGTACGCTTTTTACGCACTTCGACTTTAACGTCTTTAGACTGTCCGCCACTACCAGCAACACTAAGTGTTGAAACTGATTTGCGTTGTAATGTCATTTTAGTTGGGGCTGCATCGCCACCATGTTGCTTCTTAAGGAAATCAAGCAACTGCTGTTTTTCAGTTTCAGAAACCGTATCACTCGCCGACTTCTTAATACCAGCCTGAGAAAACTGCTCGACTAAACGATCAGTGCTTTTCCCAACTTCCTGGGCTAGCTTGTCTACTGTAGTATCTGCCATATATTAAAACTCCCCTCTGCTGATCGACTTATGCTTCTTCGCCAAACCAACAGATATTACGGGCAGCCATAATTAGCTCGCCTGCTTTTTCTTCTGTTAATTCTTCAATTTCGATCAAATCATCAATGCCTTGTTCGGCCAAATCTTCAAGCGTAATTACGCCTTTGCTTGCCATTACGAATGCCAAGTGTCTATCTAGACCTTCTAGAGCAAGAAGATCTTCACTTGGTTCAGCACCATCAAGTGCTTCTTCAGTCGCAAGTGCACGAGTAGAGATCGCCGCTTTTGCGCGTTCTCTTAATGACTCAACGGTATCTTCGTCGAATCCATCAATTTCTAATAGCTCTGATTCTGGAACGTAAGCAATCTCTTCTAAAGAAGTGAAACCTTCGTCAGATAGTAGTTGTGCAAAATCTTCATCCACATCTAATGCTTGAATGAATAGATTGACTACTTTTGCGCTTTCAGCTTGATGCTTAGCTTTCATGTCAGCAACAGTCATCACGTTAAGTTCCCAGCCTGATAGCTGAGTAGCTAAACGGATGTTCTGACCGTTACGACCGATTGCTTGTGCTAAGCTGTCAGCTTCAACTGCGATATCCATTGAGTGGTTATCTTCATCAACGATGATAGAAGCCACATCCGCTGGTGCCATACAGTTAATAACGTATTGCGCTGGATTATCGTCCCAAAGCACGATATCTACACGCTCACCACCAAGCTCGTTTGAAACAGCTTGAACACGTGCACCACGCATACCAACACACGCACCTATTGGGTCGATACGGCGGTCGTTAGACTTAACGGCGATCTTAGCGCGAGAACCTGGATCACGAGCAGCGCCCATGATTTCGATCATCTCGTCTGCAATCTCAGGTACTTCAACACGGAATAGCTCAATAAGCATGTCAGGTTTAGTACGCGTTAAGAACAGTTGTGCACCGCGAGCTTCCGGACGTACAGAGTAAAGCAATGCACGAACACGATCACCAGGACGGAAAGATTCACGTGAAATCAAATCTTCTTTAAACAGCACACCGTCAGCGTTATTACCAAGATCAACCACTACACTCTCGCGGTTACTCTTCTTAACAACACCTACAATCAACTCGCCTTCACGATCACGGAACTGATCAACGATTTGAGCACGCTCAGCTTCACGTACTTTTTGTACGATAACTTGCTTAGCGGTTTGAGTGGTAATACGGTCAAATGCAACTGACTCGATTTCATCTTCGATGTAACCGCCCAGCTCAATTTCTGGATCGTCATACTTTGCAGCTTCAAGTGTGATCTCACGGAACGGGTTTTCTAATGGAACGCCCGCATCTTCAACTACCATCCAACGACGGAAAGTTTCATAAGCACCTGTCTTACGGTCGATTGCAACACGAACTTCAATGTCACCTTCGTATTTTTTCTTGGTTGCTGTGGCTAGTGCAATTTCCAGCGCTTCAAAAATCTTTTCGCGCGGTACACCTTTCTCGTTTGAAACCGCCTCAGCGACTAGCAGAATCTCTTTATTCATTGTCTTGCCTCGTTCACCTTGAATTCATCAAAACTTAGCGATTAAGTTGCCTTTACGGATATTATCCAAAGCAACAATAAGTTCGTTCCCATCTACCGACAGATTAAGCATTTGCCCATCAACGCCAGTAACGGTGCCTTTTAAATTACGACTGCCTGCTACAGGCATCGTTAATTGTACTTTTACAGTCTCACCGATGTAGGCCTTATACTGCTCAGCGGTGAACAGCGGTCTATCTACACCAGGAGAAGAAACTTCTAGCGTGTATTCAGATGTGATTGGATCTTCAACATCCAGCACAGCACTTACTTGGCGGCTTGCTTCGGCGCAATCCTCGATGAAGATGCCCTTTTCGTTGTCTATATATAAACGCAAGATAGAATGCTTGCCTGCTTGAATATATTCCAGACCCCAAAGTTTGTGGCCTAATGCTTCAACTGGTGCGTTGAGCATTTCTACCAGTTTGCGTTCTAATGTAGCCAAGGTTACCCCCAGAAAAACAAAAAAGGGCCTAATAGCCCCAGTACACGTCACCTTGAGTGACCGTTTTATAAGTTCCAGATAACAAAAAACCCCGTAATGACGAGGTTGATATATCCAGAACCTGTAACAGTATAGAAATAAATTTCTTTACTGGGAAGCTGGTTGCGGGGGCCGGATTTGAACCGACGACCTTCGGGTTATGAGCCCGACGAGCTACCAAACTGCTCCACCCCGCGACAACTTGTGCAAGTATATTGAGAATCCTCTCCACTTGCAATAATAAAGGGCGTTTAAACCACTTTATTATCTTCGACTCCGTCGTTAACGAACTCAAAGATTTGGTGCGGATGGGGGGACTTGAACCCCCACGAGCTTTCGCTCACCAGCCCCTCAAGCTGGCGTGTCTACCAATTCCACCACATCCGCATAAATCGTTACATCTGACTGTTATCATTGTTTGCTACATTGAGAGGGCGTAGCAATCTAACAGTCGGTACCAATCAATCTAAGATTGATACCATTCATAAACATTCTTATGAATTAGTCAGGGATTTTATCTTCTGACTTTTCAGCTTCTTGCTGAACTTGCTCAACAACTTGCGCTGCGTTGCTTCCTAAATCGTCCCATGCACCTTCAGCTTTAGTGTGATTTGCACTTAAGTTACCAATGGTAAGACTTAGAGCAAAAAACGCGACTGCTAAAATTGCAGTTGAACGAGTCAAAAAGTTACCAGAACCAGATGAACCGAACAGAGTACCTGAAGCACCGGCGCCAAAAGAAGCACCCATGTCAGCACCTTTACCTTGCTGGATAAGGATAAGTCCTACTAGACCAATCGCAACCAACAAGTAAACAACCATTAGAACTTCATACATATTATGCGCTCATCGCTATCGTACATAAACTGAGAAATTCGGTAGCATTGAGGCTTACACCACCAATCAAACCACCGTCTACATCAGGTTGAGCAAACAAGTCTGCTGCATTACTCGGTGTTACGCTACCACCGTACAAAATCCTGATGTTTTCTCCGATGAATGGAGATACTTCAGAGAGACGCTTGCGAATAAACGCATGAACTTCTTGCGCCTGCTCTGGCGTAGCACTCTTACCGGTTCCTACTGCCCATAATGGCTCGTAGGCGATAATTGCGTTGTCAAAAGCCATGGTGCCATTCTTTTCAATGACCACATCTAACTCTTCAGCAATCACTTCAAAAGTGCGTCTTGCTTCACGAGCTGGACCCGACTCACCAACACAAAGTATTGGGGTCAAACCATGTTTCTGAGCTGCGGCAAATTTCTCTGCCACGATATCACTCGTCTCTCCGTACATACGGCGACGTTCTGAATGTCCGATAATAACATATCGACATCCTGAATCTTTTAACATCTGACCAGATATTTCACCAGTATAGGCGCCGAAGTCATGTTGACTTATATTCTGCGTTCCCATTCTGACCAAACAACCATTTAAGGCTTCTTTGTTTTCATCCAGTAGCTGTCGTACACTTTCTAAGTAAATAGAAGGTGGACACAATACCACTTCCGCTGAATCATCTTGGAGCTTGGTAGCGAATTTCTTGAAAAGCTCTTGTGCAAGTTGCGCACTGCCATTCATTTTCCAATTACCAGCAACCATGGGACGTCTGAGTGCCATTACTGTCTCCTTTGAAAGCGGCGTGAATAATAGCGAACCACTTGTTAACTTACAATACCTAAAGACGTTATTTTTACGAATTAAGGCGAGAACGCGTGTTTTTTATGCTAACAAGATGTTGGCAGTACGATTAATAACAGCTTTGCAGCAAATTCAACCACGACTGCCTATAACATCCTGTTTATTTAACTAAATACTAAACTAAATTACGAACAGCATCCGCAATATAATTAGCATATTTGGTGACCGCTTCTTGCTCATCACCTTCTACCATCACCCTCAATAGCGGTTCAGTTCCTGATTTACGCAGTAACACACGACCGCGTTCACCCAGTTTCTGTTCTACTTCTGCCTTTGCAGCTAACACAATATCAGCTGCTAACGGGTCGTTATTACCCTCGAAGCGAACGTTCACTAATACTTGTGGCAACATGGTGATATTGGCAGTTAGCTGCTCAAGGCTGGCGTTTTGACGCTGCATAGCCGCTAGCACCAAGATGCCGGCAACAATACCGTCACCGGTTGTGCCATGGTCGAGATTCAAAATATGACCTGAATTTTCACCACCGATACGCCAATCATGCTCTTTTAGAAGCTCCATGACGTAGCGATCTCCCACTTTAGAGCGTACAAAAGGAATATTGAGCGCTTGTAATGCGAGGTCTAACCCTAGATTTGACATCAAGGTACCGACAACACCACCACGAAGGACGCCGCTTTTTTGCGCATCACAGGCTAAGATATAAAGAATTTCATCGCCATCAATAACACGTCCATGACGGTTAACCATCATGATCCGGTCGCCGTCACCATCAAGAGCAATACCTAAATCAGCATTTTCGGCTAAAACGGTTTCACAAATCTTTGCCATCGAGGTGGCGCCAACTTTATCGTTGATATTCAAACCATTTGGCTTATCACCGATAGCGATAACCTCAGCGCCAAGCTCTCTAAACACACTCGGAGCGATATGGTAAGTTGCGCCATGAGCACAATCGACAACAATTTTAAGACCGCTTAACGTCTGCTCTGCTGGGAAATGACTCTTACAGTACTCAATGTAACGACCAGCGGCATCATCAATACGAGCCACTTTACCTAACAGGTGAGACTCAACACAGGTTAATGATTTTTCAAGCTCAGCTTCGATTTCAAGTTCAACGTCATCGTCGAGTTTACTGCCATCGTTAGCAAAGAACTTAATACCGTTATCGTAATACGGGTTATGGGAAGCGCTAATAACAATACCGGCTTCAGCACGGAAGGTGCGTGTCAAATAGGCAACTGCCGGTGTTGGCATTGGGCCAATAAGCATCACATCAATCCCTGCGGCAGAAAGCCCCGCTTCCAATGCAGATTCAAACAGGTAACCTGAAATGCGAGTGTCCTTACCGATAATAACTTTATGGGTGCCAGCACGAGATAATACGCGCCCCGCAGCCCAACCCAACTTAAGCGCTAATTCAGGGGTCATTTTGCCCGCGCCTACTTTGCCTCGAATACCGTCGGTTCCGAAAAATTGTCTTTGCTTCACTTGAACTCCAAACTCACTAATCACGTAGATCTAAATCCATCGATTCTACCGTAAAAATACTAACCCTAGCTGAACAGCTGGCATCAAAGCCAACGATTAAGCTAAAGCGATATAATTCTTTGTCGCTGCTAAAACAGCAAGCATATCACTGGTTTCTTGCACATCATGCACGCGCACAATATTCGCGCCAGCTTGGACTGCCAGCATATTACCAGTAAGTGTACCACTTAATCTTTGTGCTACTTCACGTCCAAGTAACTGCCCGAACATACTCTTACGTGATAAGCCAGCCAGGATAGGTAAGCCCATAGGTAAAAATTCTGCCATACGATTTAGCAGCTCATAATTATGTGCAAGGGTTTTACCAAAACCAAAACCGGGGTCGAGCACTATCTGTTCACGTTTTATCCCAGCCGCAATACAGGCCTCAATACGTTGATTGAAGAACTCGGTGATATCGCTAATGATGTCACCATATTGCGGCGCATCTTGCATCGTCCTAGGCTGCCCCTGCATATGCATCAGGCACACAGGCACATTCAATGCCGCAGCGACAGCTAATGCACCCGGTTCTTGCAGTGCTCGCACGTCGTTAATCAGATGGGCACCCGCTTCTATTGCTGCCTGCATCACGGCGGCCTTGCTGGTATCTATTGAGATCCACACATTATGAGTACGGCTCACGTAATCGATTAAAGGCAGCACACGCGCCAGCTCGTCGTCAACAGATACATCTTTCGCACCAGGACGGGTGGACTCACCACCAATATCGATGATTTTGGCGCCATTAGCCACCATAAAATCGGCTTGTCTACAGGCTGTTTCGATTGAAGAATATTCGCCACCATCAGAAAATGAGTCGGGCGTGACATTGAGGATCCCCATCACAACTGGAGAACTTAAATCTAGAGATGCATTACCACTGGTTAATTTAGACAAAATAAAGTTCCGTAAACAAGAAAACCCCTAGAAGGGGTTTTCTTTATCTAACTAAAGATTACTTAGCGGGTGATTCGTCAGCATCACTGACATCAGGCTTATCTTCTTTAGCTTCCTTGATCTCTTCTTTCTTTTCAGATGAAGCGTCATTGCTATCGTTATCATTTGACTGCAGATCTTTTTCCCACTCAGCAGGCATACGCACTTCACGACGAGCCATTAAGTCATCAATTTGGTTTGCATCGATGGTTTCATACTTCATCAACGCATCCTTCATTGCATGAAGAATATCCATATTTTCAGTTAGGTAAGTAACTGCTCGACTGTAGTTAGCATCAATCAGCATTTTAACTTCAGCATCAATAACACGTGCAGTATCATCAGACATATGCTGAGATTTACCCATGCTACGCCCCAAAAACACTTCGTTCTCATCTTCAGCATAAAGTACAGGACCTAGCTTTTCAGAGAAGCCCCACTGAGTAACCATGTTACGTGCAATCGACGTTGCGTACTTAATATCTTGTGACGCGCCAGTTGATACTTTCTCGCTACCGTAGATAATATCTTCAGCAATACGACCACCGTAAGCCACAGAGATTTGACTCTCAAGCTTGCGACGACTCTGACTGATTGCATCTGCTTCTGGTAAGAAGAAGGTCACACCCAATGCGCGGCCACGTGGAATAATTGTTACCTTATGCACAGGGTCGTGCTCCGGTACCAAACAACCCACAATAGCATGGCCCGCTTCATGGTAAGCGGTCATCTCTTTCTCTTCTTCCGACATCACCATAGTGCGACGCTCAGCGCCCATCATGATCTTGTCTTTAGCGCTTTCGAACTCTTCCATACCCACAACACGGCGGTTGTTACGAGCAGCGAATAACGCCGCTTCGTTAACAAGGTTAGCAAGATCTGCACCCGAGAAGCCTGGTGTACCACGAGCGATAACGCTTGCTTTAACACCGTCAGCCAAAGGTACTTTACGCATATGTACCTTAAGGATTTGCTCACGACCACGTACATCAGGCAAGCCAACAACCACTTGGCGGTCAAAACGACCAGGACGTAACAATGCAGCATCGAGTACGTCTGGACGGTTAGTCGCAGCGATAACAATAATACCTTCGTTACCTTCGAAACCATCCATCTCAACTAGCATCTGGTTCAATGTCTGCTCACGCTCATCGTGACCACCACCAACACCAGCGCCACGTTGGCGACCTACGGCATCGATTTCATCGATAAAGATGATACAAGGAGCTGATTTTTTAGCTTGTTCAAACATGTCACGTACACGAGATGCACCAACACCGACAAACATTTCTACGAAATCAGAACCTGAAATAGTAAAGAAAGGAACCTTTGCTTCACCTGCAATCGCCTTAGCAAGCAAAGTTTTACCTGTACCTGGCGGACCCACAAGCAATACGCCTGTTGGAATACGGCCACCCAGCTTTTGGAACCTAGTGGGTTCTTTCAGGTAATCAACCAATTCTTTAACGTCTTCTTTAGCTTCATCACAACCTGCAACGTCACCAAAAGTAGTTTTAATTTGGTCTTCGCTCATCAATTTGGCCTTACTCTTACCAAATGACATTGCGCCTTTACCGCCACCGCCTTGCATCTGACGCATGAAGAAAATCCACACACCGATAAGCAGTAACATTGGGAACCAAGAGATAAATATCTGAGTTAAGAACCCTGACTCTTCAGCTTCTTCTCCCTTGAATGTAATCCCCTTGCGATTTAGTTCATTAATTAGATCTAAGTCAGGTAACGGCATTACAGTGACAAACTTTTCACCAGTACGCGTTGTTCCCTCAATAGTGCGCTGGTCACTCTTAACCGTTGCAGTATTGACTTGACCGTCTTTAACGTTATCTAAAAATGTTGAATAATCCATCTTCTGCTTAGTCGAAGAAGAGGGGGAATAGCCCTGAAAAACTGACATCAACACAACGGCGATGACAACCCAGAGAATTAAATTTTTTGCCATGTCACTCAAATTACTCGACCTCTTTTAAAGTCTTTCGAAAACTAATGTTAGAGTACTTAGGGTAGATTACTACAACTTGTACCCAGTCGCCACAAGATAGACTTCACGCGAACGTGGACGTGAAGAATCGGGCTTACGTGTTTTAACCGTTTTGAACGCCTCTTTAACCGCTTTCATGTATTCATCAAAGCCCTCCCCCTGAAAGACTTTAACAGCAAAACAACCATTAGGCGCCAACACTTGATGACACATATCTAACGCAAGTTCTACTAAATACATAGCACGCGGCTGATCAACACCACCTGTACCACTCATATTCGGTGCCATATCAGATAGCACCACATCAACCTTGGCATCACCCACTCGGGTTAACAATGCGTCCAGCACTTTTTCCTCGCGAAAATCACCCTGTAGGAAATCAACGCCAACAATCGGGTCCATAGGTAGAATATCACAAGCGATAACTTTACCCTTATCACCTGCCAATTTAACGGCTACCTGAGACCAGCCACCCGGTGCGGCCCCTAAATCAACAACCGTCATTCCAGGTCGAATGAGTTTATCTTTTTCTTGGATCTCTTCAATCTTAAAAGCCGCACGCGACCTTAAACCACGCTTCTGCGCTAGTTTGACATAGTGATCATCGAAATGTTCCTGCATCCAGCGAGAAGAACTGGCTGTTCGTTTTTTTCCTGACATTTAAAATCCGCAACAAAATTGAGAGTTACACAAAGCCTATATAAGGGTAGAATAGCGGGTTTTCAACAGTAACTCAGCATAAAGTTGGTATAAATGAACTTAACAACCAAACAAAAACAGCACTTAAAGGGCTTAGCGCATAGTCTCAAGCCTGTAGTGATGCTTGGTGGTAACGGCTTGACTGAGGGAGTGCTGGCTGAAATTGATAATGCACTTTCACATCATGAATTGATTAAAGTGAAAGTAGCCTCTGGTGACAGAGAGCTTAAAAACGCTATCGTAGATGCCATTGTACGTGAAACTAAAGCTGAAAAAATACAGCTTATCGGTCACGTTTTAGTACTGTTCCGTCAGTCTGAAGAAATGAAAATTGCAGTGCCTAAGGCAAAGTAATTAACAAAGACGTCTTCATTAAGATAAAGAAGCCTTTGTAAGATAAATAAAAAGAGCCGCTGATTATTCAGCGGCTCTTTTTTTATGGGCCTTTTTTATGGCGTTTCGCTAATAGGTTCGACTTTATAGTGCTCGGCATTCACTTTCAAATACTCGGGTAAGCAAGTACCTACAGATACCGATGACACCGTTCCAATCATGATCCCGAGAAACATCGCAATTGAAAATCCCTGCAGCGGCGCACCGCCCATCACCCATAAGGCGCCAACGGTAAATAGTGTGGTACCGCTCGTGATCATGGTACGTGAAAACGTGGCTTTTACTGCGCTACTGCACACTTTATCAATCGCCATCTTAGGTTTAGCAATCAGCACTTCTCTTACCCTGTCAGCAATGACAATCGAGTCATTCAGTGAGTAACCTAAAATAGCCAGTACCGCTGCCAAAATGGTCAAGTTGAACTCCATCTGCGTTAACGAGAAAAATGCCAGCACGAAGATAACATCGTGAAATAGTGCCAATAATGCGCCACTTGCAAGACGCCACTCAAAACGAAAACTTAAATAAGCCAGAATACATAACATTGCCGCAAGCAGTGCCAACCCTCCTTGCTCTGCGAGCTCTTGACCAATTTGCGACCCAACTATGCTAGAGTTGAGTACTTCAACATCATTAGTCAACGGCGCCAATATGGTTTTGATATCACCAGCCCCAGCATTGTCTATTTTAGCGTAACGCAAAATCCAACGACCTGGCTCACCCGCCGAAATAACACTGACCTCCTGCTCCGAGGTTGCTGACAATAGCTTACTAATTTGCGTGGCCTTAATATTCGAATCGAGTTTTACCTCAGTAACAATCCCTCCGGTAAAATCTAGCCCCCAATTAAATCCATTGACGACAATAATGCCAATAGATGACAGCATGATCAGCACAGAGAAGACACTTGAGAGGTAACGTGCTTTTGTTAATTTACTCAACTTACTTAAATGATTAAAATTCATATTATACCTTCACGTTACGACTAAAATTACGACCATATGCCCAGTTAACTAATGCTCTGGATGCAAAAATCCCGGTGAACATACTGGTTAGCAGACCTAACCCTAGGGTTAACGCAAAGCCTTGAATTGGCCCGTTACCGATAGCATAAAGAACCACTGCAGTGATCATCGTGGTAATGTTGGCGTCAACAATGGTTGAAAAGGCACTATCAAAGCCTCGGTCAATGGCATGAGCAAAGCTCCTCCCCTCCTTTAACTTGTCCTTAATCCGCTCAAAAATAAGTACGTTAGTGTCTACTGCCATACCAACGGTTAGCACTAAACCTGCGATGCCAGGTAAGGTTAAAACCGCGCCAGGGATCAGTGCCATTAAGCCAAATATAAGGATCATGTTGGCTAAAAGTGCCACGTTCGCTATCCAACCTAAACGTCGGTACCAAAGCCCCATAAACAGCAATGTCACCGCCATACCTAAGGCAAGCGCAGAGAAACCGTTGGTGATGTTTTCTTCGCCTAAGCTTGGCCCAATAGTCCGTTCTTCAACAATAGTCACAGGTGCCGTCATTGAGCCCGCTCGAAGTAATAAAGCAAGCTGCTGCGCACTGGCATAATCCCTAGAGCCTGTTACGCTAAATCGGTCTCCCAGCTGAGATTGAATTGTCGCTACACTGATAACTTCAGTGGTTTGTCTAATTTGTCCATTATCACCGCGGCTATACTCACTATATGAAGTCGCCATCGGCTTACCAATATTGTCGCGAGAAAAAGCCGACATGATTCTGCCGCCTTCTCGGTCTAGATGAATAACCACTTCAGGCTGCCCCATCTCACCGAGCGATGCTCTTGCGTCGACAATATGCTCACCGCCGAGTACCGCGCGTCTAGCAACATAGACAGGAGCCCCCAGCTCATCTTTCAATACCTTGGCATTAACAGAACCCTGTTGCTTAACTTGATAGAAAGCAAGGCTGGCGGTAGCACCTATCACTGACTTTGCAGCAGCAGGATCTTGTACACCCGGTAATTCTATTCGAATTCGATGCTCACCTTGACGCTGAACGACAGCCTCACTGATCCCTAGTTGCTCGATACGGCTGCGCATGATCTGTAAGTTTTGCTTCACGGTTAGGTCGCGAATATTCATTTTTTCAGCTTCTGACAGATCAGCATTTAAAGATTGCTCACCAGAGTTTGAGACTTGCCAATTAGGATATTGCTTAGTAACAAACTGTCTTATCGCTGTTTTTTGTGCTAAATCCGTAGTTGTTATGTTCACATTACCATCAGCCTGCTGCTGAATCGTGACACCATATAAGGACTGTTCACGCGCAAATTGCCTAACAGAGTCAATGAACGTGTTGGCGTGCAACTTATAGACAGGCTCAATTTCAACATCCAATAGAAATTGCACCCCACCTCGCAAATCCAATCCCAATTTAATCGGAGTAAAACCGAGCGATAATAGCCAGTTTGGCGCTGCAGGCGCTAGAGTAAGCGTTAGTTTTGAAGGATCCTTTACCTGACTTGCAAGCAAGGTTTTCAGCTGGCTCTGTTGTGAATTGTCGTCAAGCACAATCAAGGTTTGTCCATTAGCTTGATCGATACGCTTAACGGTAACACCTTGGGACACGAGCAGCTGATGTAATTCCAAAGGGTTAACTTTCAACCCGGCCTCGTCGCTAATCTGCACCGCTGCATCTTCACCAAAAAAAGTCGGTAACGCACTCAGTAACATAATGCTGATGGTGACGACTAACACTATGTATTTCCAAGCAGCATAATGGTTCAAAATTGCTGATTTTTTCTGTTCTCTCATATTTTTGCTCTTTAAATTCACTAAAAGTGTGATAGCAACTCACCATTATTCAAAGGCCACAGAAGTGAAACTGGACTTATTATTAAAAGGCTAACCCCAGCAGGACTAATGCCTAATAACATTGGTGCCTAGGAATATTGGGCGAGTATGCTTTAGAGCTATCGAGGTAAACGTTCACCGTTTCAATCACATGCTTGTGACGGAAATAAGTAAGCGGCTTATAGGGAGTGCACCATTAGCGGAATCAACAACAAAGTGAATAAACACCGAGTACGTCAATGCATCAGGGGAAAGTTAGTAATAACTAACACTGCCGAGCTCAATAGCTGCTTTAAAAACCAACCGATAACGAAGCCAAATGGCTATCGGTCGTTAGCTTAAGGAGCGAGACTGAGAAAAGCGGTAGAGAAGATTAGACTCTTTCCACGCGCAAAGTCGGTGGGAGCGAGTATCAATGTGCAGTGACCAGTCTACTGCTGGCGCAAAATCCATGCGATAACCAACGGTTAAAGAAGGCACTGCGGGGGAAGTAAATTCAAAGGCCAGCAAATAGTCGGGACGACTTTGCAGGGGATCATGTTGAGAAAAACTGATAAAGCGCTGCGAAACAAGTGGCGCATATTCAGAGCCATCTTTGTCAGTTTGCTTTGCCTGCTTATCTTCAAGCGTTAAAGGAGTATGTTTAGGTAAGCCAGAGGATTGCGTGCTTGTCATATCTGCGAGCATATTCTTATGCGGTGCAGCCTGTATAACGGTTATAACAGCCCCTGCAGGTTCCACTGAGCGCATATCATTACTTTGAACATTTTCAGATGCACTTGCAGACATAGGTGTGAGAAATAATCCCCCTATGAACAACAAGATGAAGCCTAATCGCCAAAATGACAGCACTAATTACCTATTTTAAGTCTATTTACTATGTCGAATATACTAAACGTAGCACAGCCTCGATACAAACGATTATTCACTGTTTTGGCGCTACCGGTCACTGCGTCACATAAAAAAACCGCTAAAAAGCGGTTTTTTTAGTTCTAACGGGTTAGATTAGATATATTCAACTTTGATAATTTCAAAGTCAGTTGTGCCACCAGGTGTCACAATAGAGATCTCATCATCTAAGCTCTTACCAATTAGACCACGGGCAATTGGAGAACTCACTGACAACAAGTTTTCTCTAATGTTAGCTTCGTCTTCACCCACAATGCGGTAAGTCACTTCGTCTTCAGTATCTACATTTAAAATAGTCACTGTAGAACCGAAAATAACGCGGCCGTTATTTTCCATTGTGGTCACATCGATGATCTGTGCGTGAGACAACTTACCTTCGATATCTCTAACGCGCGCTTCGCTTAATCCCTGCTCTTCACGGGCAGCATGATATTCAGCGTTTTCTTTCAAATCGCCAAGCTCACGGGCTTCACCAATTGCAGCGGCAATTAGCGGACGGCGCTCAAACTTAAGAAAATCTAACTCTTTACGCAGTCTTGCAGCACCGACTATGGTCATTGGAACCGTACTCATAAGCTCTTTCGTCTCCTTTAAAACAAAAGCATGTCCCACTGAGAACAACATCAGTGAGGTAAAATCAGGTGGAATTACGTTATTGTAAACGCAGAGGGCATTCGATGCACTCTAATCTATACTTGCTCGCGATCTAGCTATCATTAAGGCTGAGTAAACCGCCTTTTTTTCGAAGCAAATCACGACTTGAGACCGTAGAGCTTACTTAACCTTTGCCAGACTTGCTAGCAATGGAAGATAAATTTTTATTTATCGCTGCCCTGCTCAATCAAAAGGTCAAGCCAATAAAAAAGGCCGCTTTAAGCGGCCTTCTGTTTTAGCTCAACTTATTTCGTAATACGCTTATGCAGCTCTTGCACTGATGTCACGTTCGAACGGTCATCCGCCGAGTGTGCCATACAAGTTGCAAATGCAGCATTCAGAGTCGTGGTGTAGTTCACTTTATAACGTAGTGCACCGCGGCGAAGTTGACGTGAGTCTTCAATCGCCTTACGACCTTCTGTGGTATTGACAATATAGGTGTACTCACCATTCTTGATACGGTCAAGAATGTGTGGGCGACCTTCATGTACCTTGTTCACTAGGCGTGGGTTAATACCCGCTTCGCCCAAGATAACTGCAGTGCCGTGAGTCGCATCGATTTCATAACCCAGTGCGATTAGCTGTGCCGCTAAATCTGCTACACGTGCTTTATCGCTGTTACGAACAGACAATAGCGCGCGGCCAGACTTAGGCACTTCAGATGTCGCACCAAGCTGTGCTTTAGCATAGGCTTCAGCAAACGTGTCACCGACACCCATCACTTCACCCGTTGAGCGCATTTCAGGGCCAAGCAGAGGGTCAACACCTGGGAATTTGTTAAACGGCAATACTACCTCTTTTACAGAGAAGAATGGCGGAATAACTTCCTTGGTGAAGTTCTGTGACTTAAGGCTTTGACCTGCCATCACTCGAGCTGCAATCTTAGCTAATGGAACGCCAGTCGCTTTTGATACGAATGGTACTGTTCGCGCAGCACGTGGGTTAACTTCAATCATGTAGATCTCGTTATCCTTCACCGCAAACTGCACGTTCATTAGACCA
This sequence comes from Shewanella sp. 125m-1, assembly GCF_052977065.1. Lineage (NCBI taxonomy): Bacteria > Pseudomonadati > Pseudomonadota > Gammaproteobacteria > Alteromonadales > Shewanellaceae > Shewanella > Shewanella sp. 125m-1. The sequence continues at coordinate 35,556 of NZ_JBRILT010000009.1, read as the reverse complement.
ATTACACCAAGTTCCATTGCAAGCTTACCGACCTGCTCACGCATGCGGTCTTGGATTTCTTGGCTAAGGCTATATGGAGGTAATGAACAACCTGAGTCACCAGAGTGAACACCAGCCTGCTCGATATGCTCCATGATTGAACCAATAACAACGGTTTCGCCATCGCATACTGCATCGATGTCGATTTCAATCGCGTTATCTAGGAAACAATCCAATAGCACAGGAGATGCATTCGAAACACTTACCGCTTCGTTAAAGTAGCGACGTAAGTCTTGCTCGTCATAAACGATTTCCATCGCACGGCCACCAAGTACATATGATGGACGAACCACTAACGGATAACCGATACGCTCACCAGAAATCACTGCACCTTCAACCGTTGTAACGGTATCGTTTTCAGGCTGCTTCATGCCTAAACGCTGAATTGCTTGCTGGAAACGCTCACGGTCTTCAGCACGGTCAATCGCATCAGGACTTGTACCGATAATCGGTACGCCTGCGGCTTCTAGGTCGCGAGCAAGTTTAAGCGGCGTTTGACCACCGTACTGCACGATAACGCCTTTTGGCTTCTCGATACGCACGATTTCAAGCACGTCTTCAAATGTCACTGACTCGAAGTACAAACGATCTGACGTGTCGTAATCGGTAGAAACCGTTTCAGGGTTACAGTTAACCATGATGGTCTCGTACCCGTCTTCACGTAGCGCTAATGCCGCATGTACACAACAGTAATCAAACTCAATACCTTGGCCAATGCGGTTTGGACCACCACCTAAAATCATGATCTTGTCACGATTTGATGGGTTCGCTTCACACTCTTCTTCATACGTTGAGTACATGTAAGCAGTATCGGTTGAAAATTCTGCAGCGCAGGTATCAACGCGCTTATACACTGGGTGAATTTCAAAACGAGTACGTAGCTTACGTACTTCTGTTTCGCTCACACCTGCAAGTGCTGCTAAACGTGAATCAGCAAAGCCTTTGCGCTTAAGCTTACGTAGAACATCTTCATTTAGACCAGCAAGACCGATTTCAGCAACTTGCGCTTCAGACTTAAGCAAGTCTTCAATTTGTACCAAGAACCATGGGTCAATATTGGTTAGTGCGAAGATATCATCTACCGACAATCCCATACGGAACGCATCGGCAATATACCAAATACGTTCTGCGCCAGGCTCTTTAAGCTCGTGACGAATACGTGATAGCGCTTCAGGATCTGCCAAGTCGATTTCTGGGCACAAACCATTTTTGCCCACTTCAAGGCCACGAAGGGCTTTTTGCAGTGATTCTTGGAATGTACGTCCAATCGCCATCACTTCACCCACAGACTTCATCTGTGTGGTTAGGCGGTCATTGGCACCGGCAAACTTTTCAAAGTTAAAGCGCGGGATTTTAGTCACAACGTAATCGATGGCTGGCTCAAATGATGCTGGTGTTGCGCCGCCAGTAATGTCGTTGCTTAGCTCATCAAGAGTGAAACCTACCGCTAGCTTGGCGGCAATCTTAGCAATCGGGAAGCCGGTTGCTTTTGATGCTAATGCCGATGAGCGAGATACACGTGGATTCATCTCGATGATAACCATACGGCCATCTTTCGGGTTGATACCAAACTGTACGTTTGAACCGCCAGTTTCAACACCAATCTCACGTAATACAGCAAGAGATGCATTACGCATCAACTGGTATTCTTTATCGGTTAGTGTCTGCGCTGGCGCAACCGTAATCGAGTCACCCGTATGCACGCCCATAGGATCGAAGTTCTCAATCGCACAGACAATGATACAGTTATCATTACGGTCACGAACTACTTCCATCTCGTACTCTTTCCAACCAATCAAAGATTCGTCGATAAGGAGTTCGCTAGTCGGTGATAATTCAAGACCTTGAGAACAGATATCCTCAAACTCTTCTTTGTTATAAGCGATACCGCCACCACTACCGCCCATGGTAAATGAAGGACGGATAATACATGGATAGCCCACTTCAGCTTGAACAGCACGAGCTTCATCCATTGTATGAGCGATACCAGCACGAGGACACTCAAGGCCAATCGACTTCATTGCTTTGTCGAAACGGCTACGGTCTTCCGCTTTGTCGATTGCATCAGCTGTCGCGCCAATCATATCAACATTAAACTCTTTTAGTACGCCACGGCTTTCAAGCTCAAGTGCACAGTTAAGTGCAGTCTGGCCGCCCATTGTTGGCAAAATCGCATCTGGACGCTCTTTTGCAATAATGTTGCGCACGACTTCCCAATGAATTGGCTCGATGTATGTTGCATCGGCCATCTCAGGATCGGTCATAATGGTTGCAGGGTTAGAGTTAACAAGAATAACTCGATAACCTTCTTCGCGTAGGGCTTTACAGGCTTGTGCGCCTGAGTAGTCAAACTCACAGGCTTGACCAATGACAATTGGTCCAGCACCTAGGATAAGAATACTCTTTATATCTGTACGTTTTGGCATTGCTTAAATCTTCTCCCGGATGAGGTTACTACTTGGCGTTTTGACGGTACAAATCAATCAAGTCAATGAAGTGATTAAACAGTGGCGCCGCATCATGTGGTCCAGGACTCGCTTCAGGGTGTCCTTGGAAACTAAATGCAGGCTTATCTGTAAGGTGTATACCTTGCAGTGAACCATCAAATAGTGACTTATGTGTCACTTTAATATTGGCTGGCAAGCTTGTTTCATCCGCAGCAAAACCGTGGTTTTGGCTGGTGATCATCACATTACCTTGCTCAATATTGCTCACAGGGTGGTTAGCACCGTGATGACCAAACTTCATTTTCAGTGTTTTAGCACCTGAAGCTAATGCCAGCAGCTGGTGACCAAGACAGATACCAAAAACTGGAATGTCAGTCTTTAAAATCTCTTGAATCGCAGCAATTGCATAATCACATGGCTCAGGGTCACCAGGGCCATTTGATAGGAAAACCCCATCAGGATTCATTGCAAGTACTTCTGCAGCAGGAGTTTGAGCTGGTACAACAGTGACATCACAGCCACGGTCAACCAACATGCGTAAAATATTACGCTTCACGCCATAATCATAAGCAACGACTTTATATTTAAGCTCAGCTTCAGGCGTATCAGATGGCAAACCGCCAACTAAACGCCAGCTACCGCTGCGCCATGAATATGTTTCGTTTGTGGTGACTTCTTTAGCCAAATCCATGCCTTTAAGGCCTGGGAAGGCTTTAGCTGCAGCTAGCGCTTTAGCTTCATCTAAATCACCCACCATGATACAACCGGCTTGAGCGCCTTTTTCACGTAGGATACGAGTTAATTTACGAGTATCGATATCAGCAATACCAACAACGTTGTTAGCGATCAAATAATCGCTTAAAGATTGCTGATTACGAAAGTTACTTGCGATTAGCGGCAAGTCTCGAATGATAAGGCCACATGCATGAACAGAGCTAGACTCTGTATCTTCATCATTGGTACCAGTATTACCAATATGTGGATAAGTGAGGGTTACCATTTGACGTGAATATGATGGATCAGTCAAAATTTCTTGGTAACCGGTCATTGAAGTGTTAAAAACGACTTCACCAACAGACATCCCTTCAGCACCAATTGCAGTGCCAGAAAAAATGGTTCCATCTTCAAGTACGAGTAAGGCAGACTTTGTCAACGCGACCTCCGGAAAGAGCCAAATCATTGAAATTAATTGTTTTTTATATGTTTTTAAAATACCAACTTTCGCTAAAATGCAAAATTTTGACAAATTCCGCCGATTTTATATGTAAAAGCAAAACCTGTCTATAGATGAAGAAAGTATTTTATCAAAAAAATTTCAAGCAAAAAAAAACCGCTGATAGCGGTTTTAAATAATTATGCCTTCAAGCCTAAGACTTGCTGCATATCGTAAAGCCCTGCATTTTGCTCGACTAACCAGGTTGCGGCGCGCATAGCACCATTTGCAAAGGTCATTCGGCTCGATGCTTTATGGGTGATCTCTAGTCGTTCACCCATATCGGCAAATAATGCGGTATGCTCACCCACGATATCGCCAGCACGCACAGTAGCGAAACCTATGGTTTCTCTATCACGCTCACCAGTAATCCCCTCGCGGCCATACACTGCACACTTTTCCAGATCACGGCCTAAGGTTTCAGCGATCACTTCACCCATCTTCAGCGCGGTACCTGACGGTGCATCTTTCTTATATCTATGGTGAGCTTCTATGATCTCGATATCGCTGTATTGGCCCATCACCTCTGCGGCCACTTCAAGCAGTTTCCACATAAGATTAACGCCAACCGCCATATTTGGCGCCATGACAATCGGTATCTGATCAGAGTAGGCAGAAATTTGCTCTTTCTGAGCATGATTGAACCCGGTGGTGCCTATAACGATTGCTTTGCCATTCTTTGCACACCAGTCTGTATGCACAACACTGGCTTCAGGTGAGGTAAAATCGATAAGCACATCAAAATCATCAACCGCTTTATCGAGAGAGTCGGTAATGGCCACATTCATCGCCCCAACGCCTGCAAGTTCACCCGCATCGACGCCCATCAGAGTCGAACCAGCTCGTTCAATCGCCGCGCCCAACAAAATCATTTCATTTTGTTTTGCCGCTTCAATAAGAGTACGTCCCATACGGCCACTGCCGCCTGTTATTGCCACTCTTACTTGTTCAGTCATCTCAGTACTCCCTGCAAATGTCAAAAAAAAGCCTAAGTATTAACTTAGGCTTATTGTCTAACTTAGATAATGTCTAACAATTCAACTTCGAATACCAAAGTTGAATATGGCGGGATTGCAGCACCTGCGCCGCGCTCACCGTATGCTAGGTGCTGTGGTACAAATAGTCTCCACTTAGAACCTGTAGGCATAAGTTGCAATGCTTCAGTCCAACCAGCGATAACGCCAGATACTGGGAATTCTGCTGGCTCGCCACGAGCAACAGAACTATCGAATACGTCACCAGAGATGAAAGTACCGTGGTAGTGAGTACGTACTGTAGAGTCGTAACCAGGCTTATCACCGTTACCTTCAGTAATGATTTCGTACTGTAGACCTGAGTCCAAAGTCACAACACCTTCACGAGCACCATTATCAGTAAGGAATTTTTCACCTACTTCTGATGCAGCCGCAGCAGCAGCTTCTTGAACTTTCTGGATACGCTGGCTGATTTCAGTGAAAGCAACTTGCATATCTTGCATAGACACTAGGCTTTCTTTACCTTCGAATGCGTCAGATAGACCCAATTGAACAGCAGAAATATCGATACCTTCAAACGAGTTTGCAGCTAGTTGCTCACCTAGTTGACGACCAACACCGTAGCTTGCTTGCTCTTCAATTGTACTGAACTTATCAGACATAATGATTGTACTCTCATTGATTCAATTTAAATTTCGCGCGAAACTTTATCATAATTTCTGTGATATTGCCCTAAAAACCGTAGCTATTTTGGTCTTTGGCAAGAATTTTTCATACTCGCGTTACTGGCATTATATAGAGGTTGGGCTTTCGCCTGCATTTGTTGTAACTGTGCAATACGCTGCCCATGGGATGGATGAGTAGAAAGCAGCTCTGGCCCCTGCTCGCCGCCCGCTTTAGACATATTGCGCCACAGATCGACACTCTGAGCTGGATCAAATCCCGCTTTGGCCATCAATTCGACACCTATCATATCGGCTTCTGATTCTTGGTCACGACCATAGGGGAGTATGTATCCAACTTGTACACCTAAACCAAGGGCTGCCATATAAAGTTCTTTATCCGCAATCCCCCCCGCGCCTAAGGCAAGATCTGCCAGTTGCATGCCTGCACCTGTCATCTGTGCGCGCGACACTTGCTCGTTACTGTGGTTTGCCAGTACATGAGCCACCTCATGACCAATCACTGTGGCAAGCTGGTCAGGGTTGGTCGCCACGTTTAGCAGACCGGTATAAACCCCTATATGGCCACCAGGCAGCGCAAACGCGTTGACTTGCTCTGACTCAAATACCACGACCTCCCATGGCAAACTCTGATCGGGTAACGCTTGAGTAATACGCTGTGCAACGCAATTAACATAGCTGTTTATCGCTTTGTCTTGGCTAACTATCTCTTGCTGCTTGAGCTGAGCAAATGAAGTATCACCAAGCTGCGACATCTCTTCTGATGAAAACAGCAAGGTTTGCCCCCGCCCTGTTGGCGATTGATGAGTAGCGCAGCCCGTACACAATAATACAGCGCTAAGCAGTAATAGTATTCCTTTCATATAAGCTTAACTCCCTTCACGTAAAACATAATATATAGCTTTAGTGCAAATAACCTAAGTACAAATAGCTTCAGCACATATAACAAAAAGCCCCGCATTCGCGAGGCTTAAATTATATACTGAACGAGCTCAGATTTAGCTATTCAGATCTTGAAAAAACTTCTTCACGCCATCGAAGAAACCATCAGCCTTTGGACTGTGCTTCTTTGATTGACCCGTTAACGTATCTTCAAATTCACGTAGTAGCTCTTTTTGACGCTCATTAAGGTTGACAGGTGTTTCCATGACGACCTTACATAGCAAGTCACCCACTGCATGACTGCGAACAGACTTAACACCTTTACCGCGCATACGGAACATGCGTCCAGTTTGGGTTTCAGTTGGGATCTTAAGATTAACCTTACCATCAAGTGTTGGCACTTCAATCTCGCCGCCTAACGCCGCTTTGCTGAACGAAATAGGCACTTCACAATAAAGGTTGTTGCCATCACGCTGGAAGATGGCATGTTCACGAACACTCACCTGAACATATAAGTCACCTGGTGGTGCACCAAACTCGCCCGCTTCACCTTCACCAGAAAGACGAATACGATCGCCTGTATCAACCCCTGCTGGGATCTTAACTGATAAGGTCTTGCTCTTTTCTACGCGACCTTCACCATGACACTTGTTACAAGGATCTTTAATGATCTTGCCACGGCCATGACAGGTTGGACAGGCTTGCTGCACTGCGAAGAAACCTTGACGCATCTGTACTTGGCCTTGGCCATGACAGGTACCACAAGTGGTTGGCGAGGAGCCTTTCTTAGCACCGCTGCCGTCACACACATCACAAGCCGCTAATGTTGGAATACGTAGTTCTTTGGTTAAGCCGCGAACCGCCTCTTCTAAAGACAACTCTAAGTTGTAACGTAAGTCACTTCCGCGCGCAGCTTGACGTTGACCACCGCGGCGTCCGCCGCCGAAGATATCGCCGAACACATCACCAAATACGTCGCCAAAATCACCGCCGCCGCCAAAACCACCGCCGCCACCACGATTAGGATCAACGCCAGCATGACCAAACTGGTCATAGGCCGCTTTCTTATCGCTGTCGGTTAGAATTTCGTAAGCTTCTTTAACTTCTTTAAAGCTTGCTTCAGCTTCTTTGTTACCCGGATTGCGGTCTGGGTGAAATTTCATTGCTAAACGCTTATAAGCTTTCTTTATTTCGCGTTCGCTGGCGTCACGTCCGACACCTAATACTTCGTAAAAATCGCGCTTTGACATAGTTTTTAATACTTTTTGGCTAAAGTTGCACAAACGGGCGTTAGAGTTTCCTCATAACGCCCGCTACAATAATTTAGGAATTACCCGTCATTATTTTTTGTCGTCTTTAACTTCTTCAAACTCAGCGTCAACTACGTCATCTTCAGGCTTAGAAGCTTGTGCTTCGCCTTGAGGTTGACCTTGCTCAGTTTGAGCCTTAGCTTGAGCGATTTCCATTAATTTAGAAGACGCTTCCATTAGCTCTTGAGTAGACTTTTCAATCGCTTCTTTGTCATTGCCTTTAACAGCTGTGTCAACGTTAGCCATTGCAGCTTCAATCTTCTCTTTCTCGTCCGCTGGTAGTGCCTCACCCGCTTCTTCGATCTGCTTCTTAGTTGCGTGAACCATGCCATCAGCCTGGTTACGAGCTGTAGCTAGCTCTTCGAACTTAGCATCTTCATCAGCATGTGCTTCAGCGTCACGAACCATAGCGTCCACTTCCTCATCACTTAGACCAGAAGAGGCTTTAATCGTGATGTTTTGTGCTTTGCCAGTCTTCTTGTCTGTAGCAGATACATGCAAGATACCGTCAGCATCGATGTCAAAAGTCACTTCGACCTGTGGCATGCCACGTGGTGCAGGCTCAATACCTTCTAGGTTAAATTGACCTAAAGACTTGTTACCGCTTGATTGCTTACGCTCACCTTGAAGTACGTGAATAGTCACAGCACTTTGGTTGTCGTCAGCAGTCGAGAATGTTTGTGACGCTTTAGTCGGGATAGTGGTGTTCTTCTCGATAAGCTTCGTCATGATGCTACCCATAGTCTCAATACCTAGAGACAGTGGCGTAACGTCTAGTAGCAGTACATCTTTAACTTCACCTGATAGTACACCAGCTTGAACCGCTGCACCGATAGCAACCGCTTCATCAGGGTTAACATCTTGACGTAGCTCTTTGCCAAAGAATGCAGAAACTTCTTCACGCACTTTAGGCATACGAGTCTGGCCACCCACTAGAATCACTTCGTTGATGTCAGAAACTGAAAGGTCAGCATCTGCAAGTGCAACTTTTAGTGGCTCAAGTGAACGTTTAATCAAATCTTCAACAAGTGACTCAAGTTTTGCACGAGTGATTTTAACCACTAAGTGCTTAGGACCTGTTGCGTCAGCTGTGATGTAAGGCAGGTTAACTTCAGTTTGTGTTGTGCTCGATAGTTCGATCTTCGCTTTTTCTGCCGCTTCTTTTAGACGCTGCATCGCTAGTGGATCGTTACGTAGGTCAAGACCTTGCTCTTTTTTGAACTCGTCAGCAAGATACTTAATCATACGGTTATCAAAGTCTTCACCACCTAAGTGAGTGTCACCGTTAGTTGCAAGTACTTCGAACGTTTGCTCGCCATCAACACTGTCGATTTCGATGATAGAGATATCAAATGTACCACCACCTAAATCGTATACAGCAACGATATTGTCGCCTTGCTTCTTATCGATACCGTAAGCAAGTGCCGCCGCTGTTGGCTCGTTGATGATACGCTTAACTTCAAGACCTGCGATGCGACCCGCATCTTTAGTTGCTTGACGTTGTGAATCGTTAAAGTAAGCAGGAACGGTAATAACCGCTTCAGTCACTTCTTCACCTAAGAAATCTTCTGCCGTTTTCTTCATCTTCTTCAAGATTTCAGCAGAGATTTGTGGTGGAGCCATTTTCTTGCCTTGTGCTTCAACCCATGCATCGCCATTGTCAGCGCTGATGATTTTGAATGGCATGATGTCAACGTCACGCTGAACTTCGTCATCTTTAAAACGACGGCCAATTAGACGCTTAATAGCAAATACTGTGTTCGTTGGGTTTGTTACAGCCTGACGCTTTGCAGACTGGCCAACTAATGTTTCATCAGCAGTGTATGCGATGATTGAGGGTGTCGTACGATCGCCTTCAGCATTCTCCAATACGCGTGCTTTGCCGCCATCTAATACTGCAACACAAGAGTTAGTTGTGCCTAAATCGATACCAATAATTCTACCCATGGAGTCCTCCGAAAAACTTTTAAAAACTAAATTTGTTATCTGGTTTATGAAGTGGGGACAGACTTAATACTTTTCAAGTCTTTTTTATCACCCTAAATCTTCTCATAAACCCTATATTGGGACGTTTAGAATGAATACAAGGGATAAATTTAAATTTTATCTTAAGAGTGCATTAATTTGATCTAGGACGCGGTTAAAAAACCGGTAAAACGTATAATGAATACAATCTTAAAGATGGCGCACGATATCAGAGCTAAAACTGGATTATGCGCTTTGTCATCATCTTGTTGTATAGAGTAGTAAACATTGAAATCATCCCATCAAGCATACGTATTTGGCATTGGCGCCATTTTCTTGTGGTCCACTGTCGCAACGGCGTTTAAGTTAGCTTTGGCGCACTTTACACCCTTACAATTGGTGTTTATTGCCGTGACTACATCTATCTTTGCTTTAGGTGCGATATTAATCGCCCAAAAAAAGCTGTCACTCATTAAGCAGCAATTTTGGGGGCGACCTTGGTTTTATTTGCAAACAGGCCTGCTCAACCCGTTTCTGTATTATCTAGTCCTGTTCAAAGCCTATGATCTTTTACCAGCTCAGCAAGCATTGTCCTTAAATTACACTTGGGCGATTTTGTTACCTTTATTATCAGTGCCATTACTGGGGCAAAAATTAAGAAAGAGTGACATTACGGCCGCACTGGTAGCGTACTGCGGTGTATTCTTTATTGCGACAAAAGGTAATATCACCAACGTTCACTTTGAAAGCATGACTGGTGTAGTGCTTGCGTTAACCAGTACCCTGCTTTGGTCGCTTTACTGGATAGTGAATACTAAAGATAAGGGCGATCCCGTTGTTAGCCTATTATTAAGCTTTTTGGTCGGGCTGCCTTTTATTGTGGTGGCGCTGTTATTGACTCAGTCATTACCCACTTGGGACATAAAAGCCATATTCGCTGGCGTATATGTTGGGCTGTTTGAAATGGGCGTTACTTTTGTGCTTTGGTTAATCGCCTTAAAGAAAGCAGAGCGCACTGCGAGTATCAGCACACTAGTATTTATTACGCCAGTGATGTCGATAGGCTTTATCGCTTGGATTTTACAAGAGAGCATTGAAAAATCGACATACATAGGCTTAGGTTTGATTATATTCGCGCTGGCATTACAGCAAATATTGCCTAAAGTCGGTCAGTGGCGCGCAAAAAAGCGTATCCCTGTATAACATCTAGGCATAATATCTAGGTATGAAAGACTAACGCCAATCAAGGGAGGGCTGCACTAGTCCTTCCTCCCCGTTCTAACACCATGGATCTAATATCATGGCTTTAAAGCAATGCTTAGCACTATGGTTTCAAAACAAAGCCGACCTTGAGTCGGTTTTTTCATCTGTTTAATGTACATTGGACTAAACTAAATTCGAGATAAAATAGATTCGGTCTAAATAAAATTAGACTAAACAGAATCGGGCCAAACTAAAGCTGAACTAAAAATAGAACTGAACAAAATGGGGCTAAACACGAAGAGTTAGTAGCAGGTCAACACAGCTAACAATCATTCTTTTACCCATTTAATGTTATTCATCTACAACTTATGGACTTTTTTTCTATGGCCAATTGTAAATAAGTTCAAGCTTAGGTATAAGTGTAACAACTGCGTAACAATACGGAAATTAGTTATGTATTACAAATATATGGATGCATTAAAGTTTTTTAGGCAAGCTAAAGTCGTTAAGTTTATCAGGCTGAGCTCAATGGCATTTGCTATTGCTATGCTAATACATGAATTACAACAAGAGCGTTCGTACACTTGGTACTTCGCATTTTTGTATTGCTTTTTCTTGCTGCCATCACTCTATTTTACCCGGGAGATCCAATACCGTCATTTTTTCCATATGCGAGTTTTTCTCACCCCCTTTAGGATCTACACCTCGGTGATGGCAATCGTCTACTTGGTGCTATACCTGCACCAAGTCATCACTTATGAGCCGCTCGTATTCCCACCTTTACCCACTTATACCCATTAGTGTAAGAAAATATCAGCATAAAAAAGCTGCTCAATGCGGCTTTTTTATGCTGATACAGAAGCGAATTAATTTAACTTCGAATGGTATAATCGCCCCACGCTAACCACTTATAGGTTGTCAGTGCTTCTAGTCCCATAGGTCCACGAGCATGCAACTTTTGGGTGCTTACCGCCACTTCGGCACCTAGGCCAAATTCGCCACCATCGGTAAAGCGAGTGCTAGCATTAACATAGACGGCTGCCGAGTCGATAGCATTCATAAACTCACTGGCTATATGGATATTGTCAGTCAAAATCGACTCTGAATGTCCGCTTGAGAACGTACGAATATGTTCTACCGCTTGGCTTAAGTCAGCAACAACCTTAATCCCGAGTGTTAACGATAGCCATTCAGTGGCAAAACTTTCGTCGTTGGCAGCACAAACCTCAATCCCTTGCGTGTTTAACATCGCTTGCGTCTGGTCGCAGCCATAAAACTTAACCCCAAGGCTTGCAAGGTGCTTGCATAACTGAGGAATAAACTGCTTGGCATGGCTTTGATGAATAAGCACGGTATCAAGCGCATTACATACTGTAGGTCGTTGAACTTTAGCGTTTTCAATAACTGCAATCGCTTTTTCTAAGTTAGCCTCAGCATCGACATAGATATGACAAATACCAATCCCGCCCAAGATCACCGGAATCGTGGCTTGCTCGGCGCATAAACGTTGTAAATTTTGACCACCGCGCGGCACTATCATATCGACATATTTATCGAGTTTTAATAATCCAGATACCAAGCTTCTATCAGGGCTATCAATTAGCTGCACACAATCTTCTGATAAACCGTGCTCGACCATAGCGCTACGGATCACAGTGCATAGGGCTTTGTTCGACGCTAACGTTTCTTTACCGCCACGCAGAATCACCGCATTACCGGTTTTAAGGGCTAGCACTGCAATATCGACGGTAACATTTGGACGCGCTTCATAAATAACGCCAATAACCCCAAGCGGCACACGCCTGCGTGATAAGCGCAAACCGTTATCTAAAAGGCGGCTATCAATTTCGCTTCCGACTGGATCGGTCAAGCCAATCACGTTATCAATATCGCTAATCACGCCCATCAGTCTGGTTTCATCAAGCAACAAGCGATCGATCATCGCATCAGATAGGCCATTGGCTTTAGCGGCAGCAACATCTTGCAGGTTTGCATTGACTATGTCTGCTTTTGCGGCAGTCAGCTTTTGCGCGATGCACTTAAGCAGTGCAGATTTCTGGTTGCCAGAAAGTGTCGCTAATGCATAACTTGCCTGCTTAGCATTTTGCCCTAAAGCCGTTAAATATTCTTCGTTATTCATAACACCACCATGTCGTTGCGGTGAACTACTGCATCACCATAATCGTAGCCAAGCATCTCTTCGATGCTATCAGAGTGCTTACCAGCAATTTTACTGACATCTAGTGAGCCGTATCGACTCATGCCTTTGGCGTAAACCTTACCCTTTGTATCAACAAGCTCTATGGTATCACCGCGCTGAAAAAGACCGTTAACCTCGATGATCCCTTTAGAGAGCAAGCTTCTGCCTTTCTCGGTGACTGCGCCAATTGCGCCGCTATCAAGTACCAGCTGTCCACGAGCCTTAGGCCCTGCCAGAATCCACTGTTTACGACTCTCAAGCGGGTGCTCAAGCGCGGTAAAATGAGTACCGACAGGTTTTGAGCAGACCACGTTTTGAATCACATCTTTATGATGTCCTGACGCGATGACCACTTCAACACCAGCACGGCGTGCAATGTCTGCAGCCTCGAGCTTAGTCGCCATGCCACCAGTGCCCAGCCCAGAAACAGCGCCACCAGCCAGCATGCGTAAACTATCATCAATATTTTGAACTTCAGTGATCAGCTTTGCATCCGGATTTTTACGCGGATCAGCATCAAACAAACCTTTTTGGTCGGTCAATAAGATCAATAGGTCCGCATCACATAACAGTGCGGCTCTGGCAGACAAATTATCATTGTCGCCCACTTTAATCTCGGCCGTTGCTACGGCGTCATTTTCGTTAATAATGGGAATAATGCCATTGTTAAGCAGCGCATTAAGAGAGTCTCTCGCGTTTAAGTAGCGCTCTCTGTCATGCAGGTCGGCGCGGGTCAGCAATAGCTGGCCGACATGCAAACCATAAATACTGAATAACTGAGACCAAGCAAGAATAAGTTGGCTTTGCCCTACCGCAGCGAGCAGCTGTTTACTGGCTATGGTATCGGGTAGTTTGGGGTAGCCTAAATGCTCTTTACCCGCAGCGATTGCTCCCGAGGTGCACAAAACGACTTCTACGCCAGCTTTCATCAAGCAAGCCATCTGTCGTGCTAATTCAACCATGTGTGCTTTATCTAACTTTAAGCTGCCAGATGTCAGTACACTTGTTCCCAATTTAACCACTACGCGGCGGTAACTAATCTCACTTAAGTTCATTATTTGCTAACAAAATTACATTGAATAAAACCTTATACCCAATCTAGGTTTGAATTGGTAGTAAGCACCAACAAAGAAACTGAAAAAAAAGGCTGAATTAGGGGTTTCTCGTAAAAATGGCAGGAAATTTAGCAGAATATTGAAATTTAACGCGAGATTTTTTAACAGTCAGAGCTAATACCCATAAACACAAAAGCCACAGCGAGTGCGGCTTTTGTGTGTGCAGCTTAAGTCAATTAAGCGCTAGCCATAAATAAACTTAGCAATAAATAGAGCTGCTAATATCACCACGCCAACGCTTAAGTCCTTATAACGTCCACTCATCAACTTAATGACCGCATATGAGATAAAGCCCATCGCAATGCCTGTAGCGATTGAAAATGTCAGCGGCATTAAAATACACACCACAACGACTGGCGCTGCCTCGGTAATATCTTCCCACTCAATATGAACCAGCCCAGACATCATTAAGATTGCCACATAAAATAGCGTTCCAGCAGTCGCATACGCAGGCACCATAGCAGCCAAAGGAGAGATAAACAGCGAGCCGAGAAATAACAAGCCAACCACAATAGCCGTTAACCCTGTGCGCCCGCCCGCACTCACACCGGCGGTACTCTCAATATAACTGGTAGTGGTCGACGTACCGAGCATGGCACCGGCGATGGTGGCTGTGCTATCTGCAGTCAATGCACGATTAAGGCGTGGCAGGCGTCCTTTATCATCCAAGAAACCACCACGCTGAGCCACTGCAACTAAGGTGCCGGACGTATCGAACAGATCGACAAACAAAAAGGCAAACACCACCGACAACATACTGATCTCAAGCACACTCGATAGGTCCATCTTCATAAAAGTCGGTACTATTGAAGGTGGCATAGCAACCACTCCTTGATACTGCACATCACCCAATAATAGCCCTAATGCGGTAACGGCAAGAATACTAACAATAACTGCCGACTTCATACCTCGGTGCACCATGGCAATAATCAAGAAAAAACCCAGTACCGCCATAACGGCAGGAAATGCAGTCACATCTCCCATGGTGACTAAGGTTGCAGGACTCGCAACCACAATCCCCGCACTTTTCAGCCCGATAAGCGCTAAAAATAGGCCGATACCCGCTGTAATACCAAAACGCAAAGACATAGGGATGCTATTGACTATCCATTCACGGATCCGCACTAAAGACAGCACTAAGAAGCAGATCCCCGATAGGAAAACCGCACCCAGCGCGGTTTCCCACGAATAGCCCATCTCGCCAACAACCGTATAGGTAAAAAAAGCGTTTAATCCCATACCTGGTGCCAGCGCAATGGGATAGTTGGCAACGAAACCCATGATAAAGCAACCAATGGCGGCAGCTAAACAGGTCGCAACGAATACGGCTCCATGATCCATACCGGCATCAGCGAGCATCATAGGATTAACGAAAATAATGTAGGCCATGGTCAAAAATGTTGTTAGGCCCGCAACGACTTCTTGTTTTAACGAAGTTTGGTTTTGTTTTAATTTGAATATTTTCTCTAGCATGGAGCTGAGTCCCTTATTTTTTATTATATTGATTTGTAGGGTGTACTCATTGAGAGCACTTAAGTATGACTTTTCTTTTTATGAAACAATAATAGTTTTATTTACAGGGAGTCTAGGTTGATAAAGCACGCATATAGAGGTGTACAATAACTGTCCAACTTGTACATTTCGAAGCGATTATACGGAGGCTTTAGGCCAGAGGCTAGATATTTAAAACGCATGTTTATTTTTGAGTCTGGCAATTCGGGAGGCTACTCAGTTCAGTTTTAGCCTGCTTCAGTGATCTGATTGTTTTGCTGTTGATAACAATTGGCATGTCAGCGATTAACGTTAGACTTCGTCTAAAAATTAAAGCAATCAAACTTCGTTTGATAAAAGATCGTGAACTTCCAAATCACTGAAGGATTTCAAGTTAGATTGCGTCGAACAACTAAAGTCGCGGCGCTTCGCCCGCACCCGAGAGATTGTATAGCATAGCCATAATGTTATTTTTAGGCCAAGCATGACAATCAGCTAAAGTGGTTCCAATGGCCTGCGGCCAGCGCATGTGCAGACACTTCTGAGGCACGCTACAAGTACGTCTGACCTCCATGGATGGAGGAAATGCCAAATTCTGTATGGAACAGAATTGGCCCTGTGAGCTCGACGATGACGAATAGCATCCCTGCTAAAAAGCCAGTTCGGCATCCTACCTCTCGTTCGAAAGCTTGGTAACTGCGTTACCTCTCACCATGCCATCGAAGGCCTCAGCCGTATCTACACTTGGTTAGAAAAGCACAACTTTTGACATTGGAAGTTATGGCTGTCCTATTTTTTCATGGCGATTGAATCGTCATAATTAGTTCCCTCTAAATTATTTTTTATAAAATGTATTTCTAACTAAACCATAATGGGATGAACTATAAACAAGCTGGTCATACTCATTTTTCCTCTTTGGACAAGAGTCTCTGTCGGTTATTCCTAAAATCACTCCTTTTGCTAACCAACCTTTTTGATTGTGAATATTCACGGACTTACTCAATACCGTACCATCCGATTTTCTTACTATGATCATCTCTTGGATATAAATAGGCCCAATTTGTGACAAAGTTTTTTAACCCAATTAATCTTAAAATCTTGCATAAAACGCTGTTTATCTATTAATAGTTTTCTATCATCGATAAAAAAACCATTATCAACACGCACAAGTTCACGTCTATCTTTAGGTATTGGTATAAAATACTCGTCCCCTAACCCGACACGCTCGTAAATAAACTGGCCAGTACGCCCCTCTTCATTACAGTACCTATCAAACAATAAGTTAGATAAAACCCTATCGCCATAGCAACCTGCAAAGCTGCCGACGATAAGAATTAGAAACCAAGTAGAAGCTTTCATTAGTTTACTCCTTATTAAAAGACTAACGCTCTCTTGCCCCTTCACTAACACCTCGCATTAACGGCGCTAATAAAAACTCCATTAATCGGCGGGTGCCGGTTTTAACCTCTACCGTCACTGACATGCCCGGTTTCAATTTAACCCACTTACCATTGACATTGATTTCATCGGTTGCTAATGACGCTTTGAGCGGAAACAGTAAACCAAGTTGTTCATGTTCAATGGCATCGGCAGAAATGTCGGCAACCTCGCCATCGATGACCCCGTATTTAGTAAACGGGAAGCTGTCTATTTTTATTTCCGCAATTTGCCCAATATGGACAAAGCCAATGTCTTTATTTAATAATCCAGCCTCGACCTCTAGTTGTTGCCCGCCATGTTCACTAATGGGCACAATCTTAAGGAGCTCCTGAGCTGGGGTAACCACACCACCAATCGTCGCTATAACCAACTCTTCTACGACTCCATCAACGGGTGAGACCAATACCCGCAACCGAGTTAACCGTTCTGCTTTGGTTAGCTCCAGCTTAGCGCTCTCACTTTGCCGAGTCACATCATAAAATAACCATCATAACTGAGACAGCCATTATTATTTGCAGTACTTATGGCCCATAACTGAGACAGCCATTATTATTTGCAGTACTTATCGTCCTCAATCACAACTCAAATGGCCACGGATTTTTACTCATGCCCTTGCCTAAGCACTGTAATCACAAGCTAAATACCACTTATGAGTAAACTTTCGGAAAATTAAAGAAAATCACACAGCAGAAACGCCAAACATCTGTTTGGTAACGTAATATGGGTTAAGCAGGTTTAAAATAAACTAACTACAATCTAGCCATCGGTGACAATTGGCTGCACCTTGTCGTCGTTTACGCTCTAGGTGTTCACAATACGTCGATAATTCTTGAGTGTTGCCCACTGCGCCTTTGAAGATTTTCGTGAACTCGGCGGTCATTTTAAGCCAGTTCTCGGCAGGTATGTTTAAGCGGTGCAACAACTGCTGTGAGGATTGGCTGATAGCACCTCGTTTATCATGACGTTGGATTCGACCTGTATCATCAATGAGTTGTAGATAATCTTTTGCATTAAACATCAGTCCTTTAGGCATATCTTGATGCCCATCGCCTACAAAAGGGAGTAGCGATTTAGGTTGTTCGCCTTTAACTGCCGCTTTGATGCGCATTTGGATACTGGTGAAGTCTGAGGTGTCTGGAGATTTCGCTATATTGGCTCGGATAGGATTGAGGTCGACATAGGCCATACAAGCCAGCACCGCCGCGTCATCAAGTAACGCTTGGGACTTAAAACGCCCCTCCCAAAACCGCCCCTTGCACTTATCTTCAGCATTGGCCTTTCTGGCTATCGGTTCATTAAGTGCCCGCAACTCTTTTGAATGCGTTAGCAAGAGATATCCATTAATCGAAGTCGGTACTCTTTTATCCGCTTATTGATGATGGTTTGTTGATAAGATTCAAGCGGCTGGGCTTTTACAAAGTCGTGATTCAGGCTATCGCCTTTGAACAGTTTTTGCCATTGGAAAACAACCTCGATATCTGACCAGCTCTTCGCTAACTCAGCATCGACCCGCAATACAAGGTGTAGATGATTACTCATGACTGCAAAAGCACAAATATCAATTGCGAACACTTCAGCTAGCTGCAACAGCCGACTTTCGACCCAGTCACGCCTATGCTCATAAGATTGTCCCGTGTGAATATCAACCCCGCACAGGAATGCCTTTCTAACACAGCGACTTATGCAGTGGTAATAAGGTGTATCCTCCAAGCTTACTAACGCTTTTCTTGGCGTTGGCATAACAAACTCCTCTGTTCAACCTTAACTAAAGCCTAGTAGAGGAATCTCTATCCAACAATTTTGGGTGTCTCGGTTATCACGTTGGTCAGGCGCAGCCTGATACTTTACTAATGTGGGCGAAGCGCCACGTCTTTAGCTGTTAGACGAAGTCTAACTTAAGGCTCAGGTGCAGCCTGATTTCTCACCTTAAATCCAAGGCAAAAAATGCCAGCAATGAATCATTGTCTGGCATTTTTTTCAAGCTAGTTAAGTTTTAGTGAGATGAGTGACGAGTACTATTTTTTAATACTTGCGTTAAAGGGTTATAACCATCAGGAACGGGGACTAAAGAGTTTTCTTTTTCATATACAGCATACGCAGCTTTCAACTCTTCCACTAACTCAGGCATTTCTTGAGCTAGGTTATTAACTTCCGATGGGTCTATGCTTATATCATAAAGTTCCCATTCCCCATTTCCCTTAGGTGCTGGGTTATTAGATAACTTATATTTACCTTGAAATACTGCACTACTACCAGCCAGTTCGTAACCGATTACGTCTTTCTCTCCATGTACGGACGGCTTATCCCCCATAAGAACTGATAATGCACTTTTACCATCAGGGACATGTATTTCTTTACCGTTATAATTACGACTCGGCAAATCAACACCCGTCACCTCTAAAATGGTTGGGTAAACATCTTTAACAAAAGCAAAGGTATTAACTTTACTGTTTGCTGGAATTGTTTTAGGAAAACGTGCAATAAAAGGAACACGTAATCCCCCTTCACTTGAGAACGTTTTGAAGTAACTGTTAGGGGTATTCGCTGCTGCTGCCCAACCCGGACCATAGTCAGCATACGAGCCTTTTTGCCCCATTGTAGAGTAGTCACCTTCATAATCATCCATGTAGGTATACTTGTAATTCTTACGGTACCAAGCTTCATACTCAGCTTTCGCAGACAGTAAGTTAGGATCGGTACCGTTATCAGATAAGAACAAGATAAACGTATTGTCTAACTCACCGATATCTTTTAAATAAGTTAAGATTTTACCAATATTATGATCCATGTTATCAGCCATGCCTGCGTATGTTTGCATACGACGAGCATTAAACTTTTTCTCTTCTTCGCTCAGAGTGTCCCAATCAGGTAACTGCCAATCTTCGAAACTTGTTTTATCGAAGTTTTCTGCCAGTTTAACTTCCTTAGGAAACAGTCCCATCTCTGTTTGGCGTGCCAGACGACTCTTTCTTAACTCCTCCCAACCCGCGTCATAAACACCGTTATATTTATCAATAAACTCTTTAGGTGCTTGATGAGGATAATGCACTGCTTGGTATCCTACCCAAGCAAAAAAGGGTTTGTCATCTTTACGATTACTCTCGATATTGTCGATGATCCTCTGTGTATAAAAGTCAGAGGAAAAGTAATCTTTGGTTGGCAGTTCGACTTCTTTGCCATTTTCAAAATAATGAACACGCTCATACATTGGAGCATACGGCTGCTCAACCCAATTGTCTGCACCGCTTTCTGCTAGAGCGAATGATTGTTCAAAACCACGAGCATGAGGAATAGATTCAGGGTTGCCACCTAGATGCCATTTACCTGCCATATAAGTGTGGTAGCCCGCATCTTTTAAGACGGTTGCGAGAGTAACAACAGAGTTATTCAAATACCCTTCATAGCCGGGCTTGCCAAATTGGTTATCAGCCATAATTTCATGCATATTACCCAATCCTGCTAGATGGTTATCTACACCACTAATCAGCATCGTTCGTGTTGGAGAACACGTTGCACCCACATGGAAGTTTGTAAAACTAACCCCTTCATTGGCTAACTTATCAATATTAGGCGTTTCAATTTCACTACCAAAAGCACCGATATCACTATATCCCATATCATCTGCGATCAAGACCAGTACATTAGGGCGCTTTTCTTCCTTTAATCCCCCAACATCTTCAGGTGCTTCTGTAGAACAGGCACTTATTGCTAGCACGATGAGTGGGCTTAATAACTTCAACTTCATTCTAGTTCCTTTAGTTTGATTTTCTCTTAGCGGCGCAAAGAAAAAGTATCTAACATTCACATTGAAATTATTCATCACATTAACCATGCGTAACTTCAACCCGAACCTTGCTATAAGATCAGCATTTGATACATTAACAATACATTTACATAGCGGTAACGGTAGCAGTTTTTTATGGCCAGCAATATGCAATTCCCGCAAACACCATTCGGCTTAAGTGAACAAAAGATTCAAACTTATTACTTGAGTGATTTAGCGACATTTCAAAGCAGAAAAAACAGAAGTTATACCCAATTAAAGCCGGGTGATGGCCAACACTGCTATATGGAGGCAAATTTAGGTAGTGTTCAATTACTACGTGAACAGTTAACCACTGCGACACATATCCACGCAGCGCCACCCAAACAATTTCTGCCCATTGCCGTCCCCTTGCCGAGTAGTAAACCTCTTAGGTTTTGCGGCCGAGAGAGAGAAGAATATACCTTGTTACAAGCAACAGGAGACGAGTGGGACATTTGTACTGAAGGTTTTTTAGACTATGCCGGATTAGTGTTTGATTACGATACGCTAAACCAGCAGTATCAACATTTATATCAACGAGAAATCCCCTCTCAATGGCTGTTAAGCAAAGCCATTAAGAATAGAAAAGAAAGTTTAGATCTGTATACAAATAGTATTCTTTATATATTCAAATTAATTGCAAGTACTGACAACCTATTTCAATCAGTAAAAACTTGCGAGTTTATCGCCAATTCAGTCACTCAAATCACCTTAAAGACGGTGCTAAATAGTGAACATAATACCAGCACCTTAAGCCCTCATTCACGCAGGATAGCAGGTGTTTATCGAGTAATAGACTATCTTCAATCATTTGCATCATGCTTGCCTTCAATATCTGAGTTGTGCACAGTGGCAAACCTCAGCGAACGCAGTTTAGAGTATGGTTTTCGTGAATACTTAGGAATAACACCGATCCGTTACCTTAAGGTCGTTCGACTAAATGGAGTCAGAGAAACGCTATTAACTAGCGATGCTTCAATCACGGTATCGCATGCTGCACTGCAGTGGGGATTTTTAGAGCTAGGCCGTTTTGCATCAGAATATCGCCAACTATTTGGTGAACTTCCTTCTCAAACACTTAAGCAAGGCTAACCCATCTTCTCCCCCACCAGACAGACAACAACATAAAGGGGGTTTGAATCACCAAAAATAAAGCTGCAAATAACAAATAATCTGAGCGAGCAAAAACATTTACAGCAACAAAGGTCGCGACAGCCAAATTTCGAACCGGGAATTCAAAAAGAATGCTTAGGCTCATTGTTATTGTTAACTTAGCTAATCGGCATAAGCAAGAAGCTAACAACATAGCCAGTAGCGTAAAAGTGCTAGAAAGAATAATCAGTAACAGTAACTGTTCACCAATCGCCGCAAAATTATTGACCAATATCCCTGCAATAAGTAATAACAAACCGATAAAACCACATCGCTCAAGTTGTGCTAATCGAGGTATTAGCTTAATTTCAAACTTATTTCGGATGAATATACCCATCATCACCGGCAGCAATAGCGTCAAACTGAGTTGAACCGCTTGTGTGACAACCACGCTTGATAATTGAGATGAGCTGACACTAAATTGCGAGTAGAAAAATATCAAAATAATAGGTAAAACAAAGACGGAGACAAAACTACTCACAGCCGTTAACGTTAATGATAGCGCCGCATCCCCTTTAGCCATTAGGCTATAGAAATTCGATAATGCCCCACTTGGAGAAATCGCAACCAGCATCATACCAATAGCAATAGATTCTTGAGGTTTAAACAGCAATATTAATAGGTAAGCCAATAACGGTAGCATGACTATTTGAGCGACGGTGATGCCAAGCACTAAATAGGGATGGCGTTTGATACGCCGTAAATCCTTCATGGTCAGATTCAACCCTATCAATAACATAAGGTAAAAAAGGATGCTTTGCACTGCAATGTACACCATGACTATGACTCCTCACACTGTACCAATAGCATGCTCATTAGTAGGCCTAAAATCAGTCTCATAAAATATTGCGAAGAGTACCGCTATTGCAGTTTTCTTTTGAGCGCTTTCACGGCGCCTACTGGCACCAGTTTTTCTAATTGCTCAACACAAACAGCCGCATTCTTGCGTTTATTCCGAATAAGAAAATCGCATTGTTGGTATAAATACTGTGGGTCATGACTTAATTCATAAGCCGTTATTAATGCTTGCTCAGCTTTTACTCGGTCATGAGACTCAACAGCTAATGCATAAATGTAATGGAAACGTGCATTAGCGGGTTCAAATATGGTTGCGTTAAGTAGATGTTCCGTGGCCACTTTCATGCGTTTGTCTCGAATATAAGCTAACCCCAATGCATGATGTAAAATCCCACTTTGCTTAACCACTAACAGACCTTGCTTTAATATCGCTATCGCTTGGTCATTGCGCTGCAAACTCCGATAAAGGTCGGCTAGATTAATATAAGAAAGTACATAAATGGGTTCGACTTGTATCGCGCCTAAATACTCTTCTTCCGCTTGAGCCAACAAGCCTTGGTGACGATAAACATTCGCAATATTCGTTCTACCCGCGCGGTCGCTATTGTAATGTTGAACCGCTAAATACTCGTCTAAACTCGGCTTAAGCAGAGTCTGTTGCTGCTTAGTCAGCCTTGGCCATTGTGGTACCAGTAAACTTGCCGTAAGAAGCCGTATACTGAGCACGGGATCATTTAACATAGGGCTTAATGCGTACCACTGCTGCTCTGGTGAATAGGGGGCCATTGCTTGCACAGCACCAAAACGGACTAGGCTACTACTATTGTTTAAAGAGGCTAGACTCGTTCTATAAGCCACTTGCCCTGGATATTGTGCCAACCGCTCTAAAGCAGACGCTGTAATAATTGAGCTTAGTTGCTTATTTTCCACAACCTCCTTTAATCGCCTCTCCGCTCCTTGATGTAGATTATCTGCGGCAAAAAAAGCCTGTGAGAAATGAGCACTATTTTGAATGGCAGAATCTGGAAACCATTTAGCTAATTGTGTACTTGCCCATTTATTATCTTTCTGTTTATGACAACTGACACATGCGTTTGGTACACCCATTTTCTCACTTAAATCGGGGCGTGGAATTTGCCAGCTATGATCCTTGCGAAGATCAACTTGCATGTACTTTTCTTCAACCATATGACAGTCACTGCACAAACTGCCTTCGGTACCTGACTCATGGCGAGAATGCACTTCAGCGGCGTAGTGGCTTGGACTATGACATTGCAAGCACAAAGCTGGCTCTGCCATTTTAATCTTTCCTGTGTGGGGGTTATGACAATTAGAGCAAACAACCCCTGCCTGACTCATTTTTGATTGAAGAAAGGAGCCATACACATAGTTTTCATCATAGATTTGCCCATCACTATGGTAAAGTTCACTGTTAATCAGTGTTAACTGTTGCCTATCTAAATATTCATTATTTTCAATGTTATCATAGCCTTCATTAAGCTGTACGCCTCGGCTATGACACTGGGCACAAGCTGTTAATTGTTGGCTAGGTTGCAAGCCTTGAGGCTCGAGAATACCGGTTCCGCTGTCGCCCCAATTCGTAACACTTGGCTGTAAAGTACGGTCAAATCCCTTATTGGCACTTTTATTTTTTTGACCAGCCCATTTTACATGCTCGAAAGCGGCACCATGACAAGCTTCGCAAGCAACATTGATTTCCGACCAGGTCGTTTGGTAAGTGTTTTTTTGTTTGTCATAGCCTTTCTTTATATTGGTAGAATGGCAATCCGCACACATGTAATTCCAGTTTTGCCCTTCATTTAACCAAAAAAACTCATCAGACTGTTGAGTAAATTGCGGGTAGAGATGATACCAGCGCTGACCGCCCTCCTCTTTACTGCGAGCATCCCAAGTATAAGGAATAAGCTGGACTCTACCGTCACCAAACTCCACCATATATTGCTGCAATGGGTATACACCAAAGGTGTACTTTATCTGATAATCAAAGAACTGATTATTGAGGCCTTCTATATTCACCCAAAACTCTTTCCCTTTGCGGAAAAAACGATTTTGTTTGCCTTGAAACATAAGTGATGCTTGATCAAAATCCGCTAATACGGTCTCATCACTCGCGTGGCTCATGGCCTGAGCATGTTGGGAGGTCTGCCATTCTGCCACCTCTTTTTGATGACATTCAACACACTTAGTCACTCCTACAAAATTAGTCACTCCTACAAAATTAGTGCCATGTACAGAGTGGCTTATCAAGGCTATAAAAAATATAAACAGCGCACTTTTCATCAATTACACCAAATCCCTTTGTTTAATCATCATTCATACCCAGTAGCAAAAAGCGCACCTAACATAGCGGTAAAAATGACAGCGTGATTCCATTTATCCCGGTCGCAAATAACGCTCGAAAATAGTTGTCGTAAATTGCTCCCGCATACATTAGCAACTTCTGGTATTACGCACTTTGTTTGGACTGATATGAGTTAGATTTCTTTGCAACAACGAACCTAACATTCTCTCGCTTTTGGTGATGCTCAGAACTAAGACTGGTAAGTAGTTCATCGCAAAATTCAGTGTATTGCGTCCCTAACTCTTCTTTTAATCTCTGCATTCTATCGAGCCTTGCTACCCAACTCTCAATAATTTCTGTCGGCGCTGCACCGGAGAAATTTAACTCTGGATCGACAACATCATTGTCAACATAGACGATTTCGAATCCGGCATTTTGCAATAAGTTCTGCATTTTGGCACCAAAATCAAAGTCATAAATGCCAGACTTGTATGATTCAAGTTCAAAGCTCCTCACCTTGTCGTAGTACTTACTATTGCTGCTGAGATTCCCAGAAATAAAGCAGGAGACATCGAGTAATGCTATCCAAGCTCCCTGGTTCATTTTTGAATATACAGAGACTAAAAAGTCGAGTGGATTGCTAAGATAGGAAAGGGAAAAGCTGCTCCAAATTCCGTTTACAGCTCCAACGGGTAGGTAATCTAAACTCAGAATATCAGTGCATATGAAGGTTTCATTGCTGACTTTGTTTGACTCACAGAAATCAATGAATTCTTGATTAATATCGACACCTAAAACATTTTTGACTCGATACGAAAAAAGGCGGGACACATCTCCAACAGAGCAACCAAGATCAACCATCGAGTCATCTTGACTCACAGGTATAAACTGAAGATAGCGCTGCCAGTTTCGCCAACGCTGTTGTTTTTCATATTCTTGAAGAAGATTCACTAACAGCTCCGTGTCTTGTTGAAATCTAACGTCTAGCAATATTACTAAACCACCCGCAATATAACTAACCCCCCTAATGTAGAATCAACAAGATACTACATTTTTAGACTCCAAGGCATGCCACGTTGTCGGCTCATACTTTTACAGGAGTCATTTAACAGTGACGAGACTCGAGCTGGCGATACATCACTCTATAACGTAATGAGTTTTAAGTCGTAAGCATTGCTTTATCTTATGCTCTATAAAGCAAAATAATTTAAGGGATGATTAAACTTATCTGAAAATATTGGCAACAACAAGTGAATTACCGCTTGATGATATTAGTGATTACTCGACTTTTTTGCGGCCAAACTAAACACCACTGCAGTGTTGGCAATGCTTATAAAATGAGAGTTCTAAATCCAAAGCAGAAAAACAGCTCAAAGAGCTGGCAAAACATGTTTCAACTATCTCTAACAAAGCGCTATAAGGAAATCGGCATAATGTTGCTGGCGTTAATTCATTGCAATATCGGTATTGACGCCCACCAGCCTTTAGCATCCATTAAAATTTAGGCAAAAAAAACCAGCTCAAAGAGCTGGTAAGACATGTTTCAAGTGTTCCATAAGGAAATCGGTTAGCGCGCCAGCGTTAATCAATGGCATATCAACTGTGTCAATATACAACTTGAGGTCTAAACACACCCAAAGGGTGTTATAAGGTTGATGGATGATGGAACTACTTTTAAGGAGGGTTAGCCCTTAAAAGTCATGGCGTATAAACCGCCACGCAAAACATTTGAATTAAACCAAGTGTTTTGCCAGTAAATCGTAGTTTGCCCTGTATAAGGCATAGTCAGTACTCCTAACAAAGTTGTTAATATCATCTCAAATTAAATTAGCCAATGGGGTTGAGCCAAACTAATTTAATGAGTCAACTTGTCGCTCGATTCCTTGGAGAATGATCCGTCCTGGATAGACTTACAAACTGGAAAGCTCTGCTTAACCAGTGAGAGCAATTATAAGCCCGTGTAATTTTATTACAAGTATTTATTGTAAATAATGCTCAAAAACTGTCACAGCGGTAATTTTACGACACAGCGTAGTGACACGTATCACAAAACACCCGTGTATAATGTGAAGCTTCACAACCCGCTATCTTTCGCGATCAAAAACACTACAACTATCGAACAGGATTTAAGCGTTTAGCAGGTAAAAGTGCAAGTTTAAGCTAAAAAAAAGCCCGCTCAATGAGCGGGCAAGACATTTCAAGTGTTCCTAGTGGAAATTGGTTAGCGCGCTAGCGATAATCAATGGCAAACAGCGGAAGTATACTAACTCGGGCTATCTGCGACTTGGTCTATAAGTATCTAAAAGATACAATAAAGGTTGATGGAAACTGATGCGACTTTATATAAGGAGGGTTAGCCCTTAAAAGTCATGGCGTATAAACCGCCACGCATACTCTCAGTGTTTAACCAAAAGCTTTGCGAATAAATAGTGTTACTAAAATACATAATTAATACTCCAAACAAAGTTGAATTCCTAATGCTCTACTTTCGTAAAAGCCGTTCGCTGGCTTGTAGAGTCAACTTGTCGCTCGATTCCTTGGAGAATTATCCATCCTGGATAGACTAAGTGTCGTTAAGCACCATTGCTTATCCGACGAAAGCAATTATAGGTATTTGTAGTTTTATTACAAGCTTTTTTATTAAATAAGCGTAAAAAAGCCACTTTACGTTATTTTATTACAAAACCTAACTGTAACTCTGCTCTATTTGAGTCATTTTGTACCTTTATCTACAGCTATCGCAGAGGCTGAACGAAAAGATCTGAAATTAAGGGAGCTAAATCGAGCGGGGCTAAATAGAGGTAGCTCAATTTGTGCTTATTTCAGGCCTAAAATAAAAAAGCTGGCACTTGAGCGCCAGCTTTAAGCAAACTATCAAGCGCAGTTAAGCGCTAGACAGTTAGAGGTTGTTGCTTGAGAGCAATCTTGCTCGGTTTAACTTTCCGTTATGTATTTAAACAATCC
Organism: Shewanella sp. 125m-1; assembly: GCF_052977065.1. Lineage (NCBI taxonomy): Bacteria > Pseudomonadati > Pseudomonadota > Gammaproteobacteria > Alteromonadales > Shewanellaceae > Shewanella > Shewanella sp. 125m-1. Next base: position 7,573 of record NZ_JBRILT010000009.1, on the reverse strand, counting down.
AACTAATGGTGTGGCGGTTGGTGATCCATATTGTGGATGACCTTCCGTTGCACTACCGGCAATATCTAAATGTGTGTAAGCAATCGGCAGAGCCGCATTTAAACCATGACCACTCAATCCAGAAGCTTCAATCAAAAATGCTGCTGGATACTGATGGCCACGCGCGGTGACAGAAGATGGCGCGTTGTTAGACGACAACATGTCTGCGGCTGCCGACGGGTCGACAATTTTACTAAAGTCATCACGGCGTAACTGAGATACCTCGATAGGCTCCCCCCAAAGTGCGGCCTGTTGCTGCATAACAGATGCGACATTAGCCTGCTTGGCAACACTGTTTTCCACCGCTGCGGTATATCCGCCGAAACAGCGAACCACATGGCCGGTCAATGTGGCCACTGAAAACATTTGTGGCTTGACGGCATTCACGGCTTTTAAACGTAAATGTGATAATAGATCGGCTAACACCAAACGCCCTTCTGCGTCGGTATTACCAATACGCACCCGCTTGCCTGCGTGGCTGGTGATAATTTCATCGGTAACAAACGCCTCACTACCTATGCTATTTCTAACGAGCCCCAGCTCAGCAACGATGCGTATACCTTTAGGTTTTAGCATACCAATAGTTTTCATTAGTCCAACTACTGCTGCCGCACCACCTTTATCGCGACTCATGCCAGCCATACCACCAGCAATTTTTAAGTCTGCTCCACCAGTATCATAAACCACACCTTTTCCAGCGAAGAAATAGCTACGCTCAATTGGGCCTTCACCAACATATTCAAGCTTTACTACGCGAGGCTGATGCCTTAGTACGGCAAACGATGAGCGACCAACGGCACTTAATAGCGGGTAGTCTCGCTCAAGAATATCTCGGTCTTCAACCACGCTGATTGCCAGCCCAAGATCGTGTAACGCATCTAGACAATAATCCGCAAAGGCTGGCGCTGACATACGCTCAGGCTCTGTACCACATAAGTCACGAGCCAGGCTACGACCAGCCTCAATCGCCGTTAACATTTCACCTGTGTGTTCGCTGCCTAATAAGCCAATTGCCTCTAACGGCTCATCGGCTCCACCGGCTTCTCTAAGCTCTAGTGCTTGCCAAAGTTCCTGCCCACAAGCGAGCGCTGCAACCTGCTCGGCATGTTGATAACGATGCTCAGCTAAGCCATTAACGAGTAACAGCGGTCGTCTTGCCCCCGCCTCTTTAGCAAGCTTGATCCCTTGCCTTGCTGCATCAGCAAACACCCGCACATCTTGATAGTCATCATCAGCCTTTGTAACCGGTGCAACAATAAGACGTCCACCCGCCATGCCTGGCGCAAAAAGCAGAGTGGCTGATTTGCCAACTCGCTTATCCACCTTCTGGCCATGATTAGCCAGCAAGGATATCTCTTCAAATTGTATCGAGTCCAAGTCCGGTGTAACCACCACCAGCGCATCCCAACCATGACCTTCAAAAATAGCATCTTGTTCAACTACATCAATAAACTTAACTGACCCCATAACCCTTCCTTATTATATTTTATATTGCCATTTTGCCTCATAACCCATTTGGCAAAACGACTCATTTGCTCAGGCATTATTCCTCTATTGTGCTTAGATTACCAACGACTTTAATGTGCATGAAAATGATTATGGAAACTTTGCCTGCCACGTAAGATTTAAAGCCATTGCAAACGACTCCGCGGCGCCCAAAGACTATGCTAGACTGTGTGCATTTTCCGCCACACCCGCACCAGCGCGCTATCGATTTAAATAAAATCGACGACTTAATAGCACTTGGGTGATTTTATTAGAACAGGGGATTTTTAAGTGACCACTTTAAACCAATTACAACCACAAGCACTTTGGCAATGGTTCGAGCAGATCTGTGCTATTCCACACCCATCTAAACATGAACAAGCATTGAGTGCGCATATTCAAGCTTGGGCTAAAGATAAGCAGCTGAGCGTTGTCGAAGATAAAGTTGGCAACCTGATCATCAAAAAGCCCGCAACCGCCGGCATGGAAAACCGCAAAATCGTAGTGTTACAAGCCCATATTGATATGGTGCCACAAAAGAACGCAGACAAAGTTCACGACTTTGAAACAGATCCTATTGAAGCGTATGTTGATGGTGACTGGGTCAAAGCAAATGGTACAACTTTAGGTGCTGATAACGGTATTGGTATGGCATCTGCTCTGGCTATTTTAGGCGCCGATGACATTGTTCACGGCCCACTAGAAGTACTGCTGACAATTGATGAAGAAGCAGGCATGACTGGGGCGTTTGGTCTAGAAGCTGGCATGTTAGATGCTGAAATCTTGATCAACACCGACTCAGAGCAAGAAGGTGAGATTTACATGGGCTGCGCTGGCGGTGTTGACGCACAGTTATCAGTACCTATGGTTTGGCAATCGCCAGAACCGACCAATGCCAGCTATAAGTTGTCAATCTCGGGCCTAAAAGGGGGCCACTCAGGGGTTAACATCCATTTAGGTCGTGGTAATGCTAACAAGCTTTTAGCCCGCTTCCTGTTTGACCATGGCGATGAACTGGCTATTGAGTTAACTCAGTTTACTGGCGGCTCACTGCGCAATGCCATTCCACGTGAAGCAGACGTTAATTTTATGCTTCCTCCTGAAAACTTGGCTTTACTGCAAGAGCGTGTTTCAGCGTTTCAAGCCTTAGTTCGTCAAGAGTTAGCCATCGCCGATCCAGGTACGATTCTAACGCTAGAAGAGATCCCAGCAGAAAAACAGGTCATGAGTGAAGAGTCACAACAGATCTTAATTGACGTGCTTAATGCTTGCCCTAATGGCGTCATTCACATGAGTGACGAAGTAGAAGGTGTTACAGAGACATCACTTAACGTGGGTGTGATCAGTACCGATGACAATAGCGTGCAAATCTTATGCTTAATTCGCTCTCTTATTGATTCAGGTCGCGAAGAAGTTGAAGGCGTATTGAGCTCACTGGCTAACCTTGCTGGAGCGAATGTTGAATTTAGTGGTGCATACCCAGGCTGGAAGCCAGACAATAGCTCACCCGTTATGGCAAGCGTACGCGAAACCTACGAGGCAATTTATAACAAAGAGCCGACGATTATGGTGATCCATGCAGGTCTTGAATGTGGTCTATTTAAGAAGCCTTACCCTGAAATGGATATGGTTTCTATTGGCCCAACCATTCGCTACCCACACAGCCCTGATGAAAAAGTTAACATTACTACTGTTGGCCAATACTGGAAGCTATTGTTAGCGGTACTGGAGCGTACACCAGTTAAAGGCTAATCAATAAAACAGCTTTATAAGAATAAGGCCACTTAGTCATAAGTGGCCTTTACTATCTATAGCAGAGGATAAGGTATCAATTGGCGCTTTAGTCCTAAGTAATTGTTACCCACACAGCCCTGATGAAAAAATTAACATTACCGTTAACATCACAACTGTTGGCCAATATTGGCAGCTATTATTAGCCTTTAACGTCGAAGTAAAACTAAAATATGAGCTATTTCTGACGGTGTGCTTAAAAACCTAAATCCATCTGCGAGCTATCTATATCATCATGCTCAGAAGCGACACTATTCGAGGCGAGACCGACCGATACACCCAATAAGCGAATACCTCGCTCATTTTGCCTTTCCATCGCTTGCTCCAGTAGCTGATAAAACAGATTCACCGAGATCTCATCGCTGCGATGCTCAATCGTGGTCTGCTTAAAATCTTCAAATTTTAGCTTAACCACTTGCTTGTTGATCACTCTATCCTTAGCGCTACGGCTCACCCGCCCTGCGAGCTCTTGAATAAGTTGTGGCATCACCGCACGGCATTGCTCAAGGGTATGGATATCTTTAGCCAGTGTAGTTTCAACGCCGACTGATTTTCTCTCACGATTGGGCGAAATCGCTCGCTTGTCTATCCCTTTAGCGCGCTCAATCAGCACTGCTCCAAATTTACCAAACCCTTCTATTAGCTTAGCTTCAGGATAAAGCTGAATGTCGCTGCAGGTATGCAGCCCCAGATCGGCTAACTTTTTAGCGGTCACCTTGCCAACACCGGGAATTTTTATCAGTGGTAAGGTTTTTATAAACTCATCAATCATGTCTGGGCGGATCACATATTGTCCATTCGGTTTATTTAAATCGGATGCTATCTTGGCAAGAAACTTAACTGGCGCGATGCCTGCCGAAGCAGTTAAACCGGTCTCGGCTAAAATATCGGCTCGAATAGCCTCGGCCATCAAGGTCGCAGAGCCTTTACAATGGGGACTCTCTGTCACATCAAGATAAGCCTCATCAAGGGATAAAGGCTCTATCAAGTCAGTATATCGTTCAAATACAGCCCTAATCTGGCTAGAAACCTCTTTATATACCTGCATACGCCCAGGGACTAATATCAAGTCAGGACAAAGCTTTAGCGCATAGCCTGACGCCATGGCTGAACGAACCCCAAATTCTCGAGCTTCGTAATTACAGGTACTGATCACGCCACGGCGATCACTGCGTCCTCCCACAGCAATAGGTTTGCCTCTTAACTCAGGAAAGTCGCGCATCTCCACCGCTGCGTAGAAGCAGTCCATGTCGACGTGAATAATTTTTTGCAAGCCAATATCCTCCGTACAGAATACTACTGTATATAAAAACAGTATTCAATAAAAAGCATACCTTTAGCCTGTTTTAAGCTAACCATTCGCCCTTGTTGATCAGGGCGATCGATTAATCCTAGGCAATAAAAAGGGAAGCCGTTTGGCTTCCCATTTCAACACTCAGTCACATGTAAACTCAGTCAGATTTCAAAACGCTGTCATTTTAAGTCTAGATCTTAAACTGCTTAATGTTGTCACCGAGGGATCGACTCACCTGTGCAAATTCGTCAAAGTTATTTGATAGTGCCTCACTCGCTGCTAACGACTCATCCGATAACGCGCGAACATTTTCAACATTACAAGCAACCTCTTCGGCCACAATCGCTTGCTGACCTACAGCGGTGGAGATCTCTATGGTTTGCTGCTGAATCGCTTCGATGGCACTCGTGATGCTATCCAGTGCCACTTCAACTTTAGCGGTAAGACCTTGCCCCATATTGGCTTGCTCAACCCCTGACTCCATCACTTGCTCAGCCTCATTGGCATTTTGTTGTAGTGTCTGGATGATCTCTTGAATGTTTGCGGTCGAGTCTTGCGTGCGAGATGCTAAGGTTCTTACCTCATCCGCCACAACGGCAAAGCCTCGGCCTTGTTCACCCGCTCTCGCCGCTTCAATCGCTGCGTTTAGTGCTAACAGGTTTGTTTGCTCTGCGATACCACGAATAACATTAAGTACCTCGCCAATCTGCTCAGAACGGGTTCTAAGTTGCTTAACCACCTTTGCCGCATCAATCACCTGTTTAGATAACGCCTGCATGCCTTGAGTCGCTTGAGCGACAATCTCACTGCCTTCACTCGACTGAATCTGCGCCTTATCAGCAAATTCACTGGCTCTTTGGGCACTTGCGGCCATCTCTTGGCTAGTGTGTGCCATTTCGGTAGCGGCCGTGGCCACAGAAGCTATCTCTTGTTTTTGCTGACTCACCGACTGCAATGCTTGACGACTCACAGCAGACGCATCATTCACACCTTGCTCTACTTGCAGCGTTAGCTCACGAGTCTCCTGCAGCATGCCCTGCACCTTCGCCGCAAAACGGTTAAATGCATCACCGAGCTTACCCAGCTCATCTTCTCTATTCATGTCGATGCGCTTAGCAAGATCGCTATCTCCCTCGGCAATGTCTTCCATCGCTAACAATAAATTATTTACCTGCTTTCTAAAGGGTAATAACGTGGTCCAAACTGTCATCCCAACTAATGCCATAATCAAAAATGACAATAATATCGAGCTGACAATCGCATCGGTAACAGGTGCTTCTATAACTGCGGTTGGCAGCATGAAGGCTAGGTGCCATTTTTGCTCAGGATAACTCCCGCCGACCTCTATAAAGCTGACCCGCTGAGCCTCGCCGTTAAATATAACCTCGCCAAATCCCGACGCCTGTGTCTGCATCTGTTGACTCAACTTGGCAAAGCCTTGGGTATCATTAAACTGGCTATCGACTAAAGCAGCGTTAGAGCCTGGGGGGAAACCCTCAGAAAAGCCTGGGAAGTAGACCAACTTGCCTGCATTGGTCATTAAGAAAGCTTGGCCCGCATCCTGATACTTAATCGGTGCTAACAACTCACTGCCGATGGTATCGATGAGAATATCCATACCACCAATACCAATAAAGCGGCCAGACTCATCTTTAACAACGGTTTTTATGGTCGCCGATATAGAACCATCATTAGCATCTACGGCTGGATCGCCGACGAACATGCCGTTTTTATCTATGGCTTCTTGCCACCAAGGGCGCTTATTGGTGAAGTACTCACTATCGTTGTAGCGCCCATTAAGATCAAAGTACTCAAAGGTATTGGCTGAGCCAAAGAACACTGACTTAATATCGCTATCCTGAATTGAAAAATACTTAAAATAATCGATGATAGATTGATAATCTTGATCAGCTGAAACATCACTTAAGCGGCTGTTATATTGGCTAAACCAATCTACAACTGTTGGGTTAGCAAACACCGCGTGAATAAGTTGACCTTTGGCCGCAAAGTAACTGCGTACTTCGTTAGACTTTAATTGGACTAGGCTGGTTAAGTCATTATCGATTTGTTGACGTGTGCTGGCGCTTTCATTTTTGACCAGTAAAAGCGCAACGACGGTAAATAACACTGCAAGTGCACCCACTATCGTAACCACCAGCTGTAGACTCAATGAACGTTTAAACCACTGCATCGACTCCCCTCTTTGTTATATTTTATGAGTAGATTTTGTTATCAGGCAGTCATAAATCTAACAGAAAAAGATGTAGATTAAAGGGGGAAATAAGCACTGAAGCGTATCGACAGGCTATCGAAGAAAGTGGCATAAGTTAACTAGGTAACGATATAAAGCTAAAGCCTTTCATTTACGCAAGATATTAGGTGAGATCGACTACATAGAAAGGCAAAAGGCAAAATAAATCGCTAGCCAATTTTAGCGTAACTTAAATAAGCCTGTGAGCATCGTTATCTCGTCGCTAGATAGAATATTTTGCACACTATAAACGCTCGACTTTTTACTTGAAGCTTTTGAGTTGAGCTCATTGTCATTTTGCTGTTTTTCAAATGTCTCAATGCATTTAACGAGATACTCAACCTGGATAAGACTTTGCGCATCGAGGTCAAACCGAGGTGATTTTGCAGAAATAAACATAAGTTCGCCCCTTAATCATTCACTAACATGGCTATACAACAGTGATACAGAGAGTGGCTTGATCCTTGTCTGTCGTTATATGAAAATTAAAACGACGAATGCAACTAGCATAGACTGCACTAGCTGAATATGGGCTGTACAAACGTCCCTGTACAAAAATCATCCGAAACAATATGTAATCCTAGTCTATAAATAAAAGTTTGCACAAAAAAAGAGACGTATATAAACGTCTCTTTTTGAGGGTGTAACAGATTCTGTGTAACTGCAGTTTTAGTTAATATGTTTCACAAGTCTGTCTTCAAACTCAATAATAA